>NZ_JBPAOH010000054.1:0-41720 GCF_050875635.1 Tolypothrix sp. VBCCA 56010 | reverse complement strand
GCCATTGCGATCGCCTATCTCCCTAGATATTTCCAAAGACTGCTGCAAGAACTCAATCGCCCGTTGGTACTGTCCCAGGGAGTTGTAAGCATTGCCCAAATTGCCCAAGGAAGTACCTTCGCCATTGCGATCGCCAATCTCGGTAGCTATTTGCAATGACTGCTGCAAAAACTCAATCGCTTCTTGGTATTGCCCCAGGGAGAAGTAAACATTACTCAAATTCGCTAAAGATTTGCCTTCAGTATTGCGATCGCCTATCTCAAGAGCGATTTGCTTTGACTGCTGGAAGAACTTAATCGCTTCTTGGTATTGCCCCTGATATAAGTAAGCAAGACCCAAATTCATTAAGCATGAGCCTTCAGTATTGCGATCGCTTATCTCCGTAGCTATTTGCTTTGACTCTTGGAAGAACTCAATCGCTTGTTGGTAGTGTCCCTGGTTTAAGTAAGCAAGACCCAAGTTATTTAAAGATTTGCCTTCAGAATCGCGATCATTTATCTCCGTAGCTATTTGCTTTGACTGCTGCAAAAACTCAATTGCTTGTTGGTATTGCCCCTGGTATAAGTAAGCAAGACCCAAATTCATTAAAGATGAGCCTTCAGAATTGCGATCATTTATCTCCGTAGCTATTTGTTTTGACTGCTGCAAAAACTCAATTGCTTGTTGGTATTGCCCCTGGTTTAAGTAAGCAAGACCCAAATTGCCCAAAGATTTGCCTTGAGTATTGCGATCACTTATCTCCGTAGAGATTTGCTTTGACTGCTGAAATAACTCAATCGCTTGTTGGTATTGCCCCTGGTTTAAGTAAGCAAGACCCAAATTCATTAAAGATGAGCCTTCAAAATTGCGATCATTTATCTCCCTAGCGATTTGCTTTGACTCTTGGAAGAACTCAATCGCTTGTTGGTATTGCCCTTGGGAGAAGTAAGCAAGACCCAAATTGCCCAAAGATTTGCCTTGAGTATTGCGATCGCTTATCTCCGTAGCGATTTGCTTTGACTGCTGCAAAAACTCAATTGCTTGTTGGTATTGCCCCTGGTATAAGTAAGCAAGACCCAAATTCATTAAGCATATGCCTTCAGAATTGCGAGCATTTATCTCCCTGGCTATTTCCAATGACTGCTGCAATAAATCAATCGCTTGTTGGTATTGCCCCTGGTCTAAGTAAGCAAGACCCAAATTAGATAAGGATTTGCCTTCACAATTGCGATCGCTTATCTCCCTAGCTATCTGCAAAGACTGCTGGCAGAACTCAATCGCTTGTTGATATTGTCCCAAGGATTGGTAAGCAACGCCCAAGTTCGTGAGAGCAGCCTGATAATTCCAGTTTTCTCTCTCGCCAGTTTTTTCCAAAGCTGCTATCAACTGCCCCCATAAGTCAACTTGGTCAGTGTAATAGCCCCGCAAGCTCAAAAAAATATTGCAATTGCTTAATGCATCGAATGCTGAGTCATAATTTTCTAGTTGATACCATTGATAAAAGATTTCTAAATATTCCTTAATATCTTCTCTAGTTTGCCAAGGTGCTGGTTTAACATTCAAAAGATAGTAATTGATAGCTCGCTGATGCGCCTCTGTCTGAATACCAGCTTTATACCGCGCATATTCTAAAACAACAGGCTGAAACTCATACCACCGCTTGCCATTGAGTTTTTCTAACAACAAAGAACGCTTAATAAGGTTCCTCAGTTCTCCCTCAATCTCTGTTTCTGAACTTCCTGGCAACACTGCCACGGCTGCTGCGCTGTCAATTGCACCACGATAAACACTAATATTAAGCAATAAAACCTTTTGCAACTCACTCAACCGCTTAAAACTGGCATCCAACACCAACGCCATCCCCACATTTTCCCGGCGATGGACACCTACCATTTGGGGATCTGTTAACAACTGCTGCAAATTTCCTAAACCTAAATCTGCTAGTCGTCTTAAATCAGTGTCTTGGGGATATTCTTCTTTTAATAAATCTGCTACCAAGCGCAATAGTAGGGGATGCCCATCTACCAATTCGACAAACTCCCCTAAATCTCCGCGAATGCCCAATGCAGTTAAAAGTGCTACCCCTTCTTCTACTTGCAAACCTTTCAGGGGTAGCCATTCAAAGCCTTTTAATTCTGGTCTTTCTCTGGTAGTGACTAACACCTTACTATGACCGCCAGATTCTACCCAAGCGTTGAAAAAGTCGCCGTAGAATAAACTTCCCCATTGTCTATCTGGTTGTAATAAACTCTCCAGGTTGTCAATAATCAGTAAAAATTGACCAGTTCGCAAACACTTAACTAGCGCTTCCACTAAGTTGGCTTCTTGTTCTGGAACCGGAAAGCCAAATTCTGTTAATACTTGCCTAGCTAAATCGCTAAAACTTGCCCCATTACTGACATCACCCCAAAATCGCTTAGAAAAACCCTCAATTTCCTCATAAATTTTAGCTGCCAGCATCGATTTACCCGTGCCACCGATGCCTTCTATGCCAATTAGGAAAGTATTTTCATCAGTTAACCATTGCTGTATTTGGGCGATTTCCGTTTTCCGTCCCTGCCAGTAAGCCAAACTTTTGGGGGAGTTGCCAGCTTTGAGAACCCCAGGTGATTCTACTTTGGAGATTTGTTGTAATCGCTCTAGTATTGGTACTATGTCGTTAACATTAAATTTGACTTCTGCTGCATTTAACTGCCCTACCATAGTTACTTTACTATCACCGTGGGCAGTGGCATTCATTTCAATATTGTTCGAGTTACTGGCGTTGGGTTCCTCTGCCATTGCTTACAGTAGGTAAAAATTTTGCTTGATATTGTGACTGTCAACTCGAAACTTGGTGTTCGGAACTCGAAACTTCGTGTTCAGAACTCGGAAGTTTGTGTTCAGAACTCGAAACTTGGTGTTTGGAACTCGAAACTTGGTGTTCGGAACTCGGAAGTTTGTGTTCAGAACTTGAAACTTGGTGTTTGGAACTCGAAACTTGGTGTTCGGAACTCGGAAGTTTGTGTTCAGAACTCGAAACTTGGTGCTTGGAACTCGAAACTTGGTATTCGGAACTCGGAAGTTCGTGCTTAGAACTCGAAACTTCGTGTTCGGAACTCGAAACATCAAAATTTGTAGGGTGGGTAGGGTACTGCCCACCCCACTCAATTAAAAACTCACTTGGTTTGCGTCCATCTTCCCAACTTGCTTTACCGTACTTTGGTCGTAAGCATTAGCACTCACCTGAACATTGTCACCAGGTTTGTCAGTCGATGCTTGCAAAATCTTAGCTATTTCCTCAGCAAGTGCTGTATCCGCATCCAAAATCTTTTTCAGTTGCACCCGCAAACTAGCTTGTAAATCTTCATCCTCTGGCTTTTGTGCCACATCCGTTGCTGCTTCTTTAGCTGCTTCCTTTGCTTCTACCTTAGGATGTAACTTAGCCCAAATAGCTTTGGCTTTATTCCAAACATCTTCACCTACTTTTTCAGATGCCCCTTCTACAGCTTTATTACCTACCTTCAACAAAAATGGCAGACAGGGAGCGAGAAATTTAACGAGTATAGCTATATCCATTAGTTTATAAAGTTTATTTAGTCTATATTACATACATAGATATACATTACCTTTACGCAAAATTTAGCTCAATAGTCGCTGCCAAGTGAGTTCTTTTGTCGCTTCATCCCAATGCCAGCGTAATAATTTGGCGGGTTGATTTGGAGAAATTCCTGGTAATCCAATTGCCTGTCTGGGTGCATCAGTAGCAAGCGCGATCGCTTCTTCTACATCACAACCCCACTTTACCAGATTCTGCACTCCCACCAATAAAGGTAAAGTTGTCCCCGATAAAGTTCCATCCGCCAATCTTGCCGTGCCGTTTTTAACTTCAATTTGCCGAGTATCCCAAGGATACACTCCATCAGCAAGTCCCAAAGGCGATAAAGCATCACTTACTAAAAAAAGCCCTTTGTGAGAACTGGCGCGTAGGAGAATTTTTAGCATAATTGGGGAAATATGTTCCCCATCGGCAATAAAACTACACATTACATCAGGATTGATAATTGCTGCCCCTAATAATCCCGGTTCGCGATGATGTAATGGTGGCATGGTATTGAAAGCATGAGTCACCATTGTTGCACCCAATTTAAAGGCGTCTTCGGCTTGGGTAGCGGTGGCTTGAGAATGTCCTAAACTAACGATAATGCCCTTTGAACGCAAGTAAGGAATGACTTCACCAGTGGGATCTAACTCTGGTGCGAGAGTGATAACTTTGACAATCTGGGCATAATCGCCCAAAACTCGCTTTACTTGTTCAATTGTTAAAGGTAACAGATATTCTGCTGGATGTGCGCCGCGCTTTTGGTAATTTAAAAATGGTCCCTCTAGATGGATGCCGAGAATTTGCGAACCTGTTTTTTGATGAGAAATAAAATCAGCACAAACGGCAAGCGATCGCTGAATATTATCCACCGAAGTTGTCACCAGCGTCGGTAAAAATCCATCTACCCCCACATCCCAAAGATATTCACAGATTTTCTGGAGAAAGTCCAAATTTTCCACTTTTAATTCCGGAAATGCCAACCCCAAAGCACCGTTAATCTGCAAATCGACACCACCCAAAGAAACCCAATCACCACGAAGATCCAGCAATTCTAAGCCAGGAGGTGCAACTCGTTTGAAAACTGTAGTCATTGGCAAAATTCGCTCAATTATACCCTCACGAACAAAGAGCATCTGCAAATCTTTGTATCCTGGCACTCTGGCGTTGATAATATCTATGGGCGTTGCTTTGCTCATCACATGCTAATTGGTAATTGCTAATTGGTAATTGGGCATAGGGCATAGGGCATAGGGCATCGGTAAGAAAGAAGAAATATTTCTCCCCCTGCCCCCCTGCCCCCCTGCCCGATTACCCATTCCCCATTCCCCATTCCCCATTTTTATGACTTTCCTTATCGGTATTATCATGGGTAGCGATTCCGATTTACCCATCATGCAGGGTGCGATCGCTATTTGTGAAGAATTTGGCATTCAAACCGAAGTTGCCATCCTCAGCGCCCATCGTACCCCAGAACGCATGGTTGAATACGCACAACTTGCACACCAACGCGGCATAAAAGTGATTATCGCCGGTGCTGGCGGTGCTGCTCATCTTCCCGGAATGGTGGCATCTTTAACTCCACTTCCGGTTATCGGTGTTCCCGTCCCCACCCGTCACTTACAAGGAATTGATTCACTGTATTCTATTGTACAGATGCCTGCGGGTATCCCAGTTGCGACCGTGGCAATAGGTAATGCCACAAATGCAGGTCTTTTGGCAATACAAATTCTCGCTACCCAGCAACCCGAATTACTGGAAAAAGTCCAAAAATATCGCCAAAATCTCTGCGATTTGGTAATGGCAAAGCAAGCAAAGTTAGAACAACTAGGCTATCAGCAATATTTGTCACAGATGTGAAAAAGAGGGGGCATGGGGCATGGGGCATGGGGCATGGGGCATGGAAAGAAAGGAAACTTCTTTTTATTCCCATTGCCCATTGCCCATTGCCCAATGCCCAATGCCCAATGCCCAATTACCTATTATCTGTATGTAAAAATTTATTAAACTTTTTTAGCGAAATTTAATAATATCTTGACTTTTATATCCCGATGTCTGGAAATACTGACACTGTAATGGATACAGTTACCTTATTTACGGTTTTGGGTAGGTGCAGGTAAAGACAAAAACCAAAAAATAGTATTTAAGGCTACAGAATTCCTGATTGGCGTAATAGAAAATCAATCAACTTAATTCGTGGATTCACCAAAAGTTCTCTACAGAAATCATGCTCATGAATTCTGTTTAGAGGCGTTTGTGCATTGTTGCATTTCAGGTGTTGATATTAAAAAAGGTAATTTTTCCGAAATGGATAGTTAAAGTGTATTGCAGAAATTGATTGCCATTATAAGAGCGTATCTTTCTGGGAATATATGACCAATGAAGCATTGAAAATTGAAAATGGCTACATAAAATTACGGACATCTTATCGTTTATGCTCAGTTACCCTTTCAGAAAATTATGTGTTGAAAGAATAATTTTTAAAGAGTCAATGAAGGAGACTTGACTGTTATATAAAATACATAATAATGAATAATGATGAAAATCCGTAATATCTAGAGAGGTAGCGCTCTTGTTATTAACTTCAACAATGTTTATATAAACGGCTTGACAACTAAGGGATAAGCTCTTTGTCCTTGAGTTAAAAACAGTTGACTATAAACTTAATCAACACAAAAATTAACATTGTCTCCCAAAAATGCAAAGAAATTTTAAAAATTGTATGGTTAAATATTGCTGTCAAAAAAATATGCAAAATCTTCCTAAAATGCACATTGATTTAAAATTTTGGAACTATAAAAAGGAGTATATTTTAGGTAGATTTGCCAGAAAAGAAATTTGAGTAACTTCCGAAAGAAGGATGAGTATCAAAAAGTACTCAAATTCCGTAAAAAACAGAAAATTGTTGGTACTCATGAGCAAAAAAGAAGTGTTGAAAAAAGTTCTGATAATTGGGGCGATCGCCTCATTGCTTCTAGGTGGACCGTTGATGGGTAATGCCTTCGCAGCACCCGCAGATGTAAACGCAGCAATCACTAATGCTCAAACGGCTGCGGATACAGCATTTATGCTGATTTGTGCAGCACTGGTATTGTTGATGACACCTGGACTAGCATTTTTCTATGGTGGATTTGTGCGATCGCGCAACGTCCTAAATACCTTGATGATGAGCTTCGTGCTGATGGCGATTGTTGGAGTCACCTGGATTTTGTGGGGTTACAGCCTTGCTTTTGCACCAGGTAATCCGTTCATCGGCGGATTAGAGTGGTTTGGATTGAACAATGTCGGCTTAGAGACAACCGATTATCTCAAAGGAACAAACCCGGCGGAAGTTGTTTCCTATGCGCCGACAATTCCCCACCAGGCATTCATGATTTATCAAGCCATGTTTGCCATTATCACCCCAGCGTTGATTAGTGGTGCGATCGCCGAGCGGATGAACTTCACCGCTTACTCATTATTTGTGCTGTTGTGGTCTACGTTTATTTACTCCCCCCTAGCGCACATGGTATGGGCTAAAGGCGGATTTTTGGGCTTGTATGGTGGATTGGGCGCCCTAGACTTCGCAGGGGGTACAGTCGTTCATATCAGTTCCGGTGTTTCTGCCCTCGTTGCAGCCATGTACCTCGGACCCCGGAAAACCTATCCCGACCGTCTTAGCCCTCCGCACAACGTTCCCTTCATTCTGTTGGGTGCTGGCTTGCTGTGGTTTGGCTGGTTCGGCTTCAACGCAGGTAGTGCCTTGGCTTCTGGCGGTTTGGCAACAACCGCATTTGTCGCCACCAACACAGGTGCGGCAGCGGCGGCTTTAATGTGGCTAATCTTAGAAAAAGTCTTGCGCGGTAAACCAACAGCAGTTGGTGCAGCTACAGGTGCAGTTGCCGGATTAGTTGGTATCACCCCAGCCGCAGGATTTGTCACACCTCTAGCTGCGATATTAATTGGTGGTATCACCTCGTTTGTTTGCTTTTATGCCGTCAGCTTCAAGCACAAAGTCAATATTGACGATGCCTTAGATACCTTTCCCGTGCATGGTGTCGGTGGGACAATCGGGGCGATTCTCACCGGAATCTTTGCCACCACCGCAGTCAACTCAGCAGGGAAAAACGGCTTGTTATTTGGCAATCCCGGTCAACTGGTAACACAAATTATCGCCATTGTCGTTGCCTATATCATTGCTGCTGTCGGCACCTGGATTATTTTGAAGATTCTAGATGTCACAGTCGGGTTGCGAATCAAAGAAGAAGCCGAACTACAAGGCATGGATATCAACGAACACGGCGAAGAAGGATACAACGAAGAATTTGGAGAGCGCATTAGTCTTACTAATAAGTAATGCGATTTATCACCCTTGACCGTCGCTTTGCTCCAAGGTAAAAAGTAGAAGGTAAAAGGTAAAAAATCTTTCTTCTTACCTTTTTACTTTTTACTCCTTCGGAGTTCGCCAGTCGCTCATGGGGAACCAGTGCGTTGGGGAGGCAGTGCGTTGCGGTGAGTCCACTCGGCGGTGTCGGTTTCCGTCCCGTCGAAGTGGCGAACCCGAAGGGGGGTTCCCCCCGTTGTAGCACCTGCCGTCGGCTCTGCCGACTTGTTCGCGCAGCGTCTCCGCAAGGAGAAGCACCTGGCGTGGAAACCTCCAAGACCCTTAGGGTTCGCCAGTCCCCCATCGTGACGGAGACCGCCTTGGCGCTAGCCTCTCCCTTCGGGAGAAGACGGGGGCTGGTCTCACCGCGCTGGCTCACTTTTTACTTTTTACTTCCTCAGCGTGTCTACTCCAGCAAAAATTTTTCCTACCTGGGCATTTTTCTCCGTAGTAATCAACGGCATACTGATGTTAGCGATCGCCTTGCTAATTTTCCGACAGCAGGGTTTGACCGCTTTTTTTTGGTCTGCACATTCCGCCACACCAGTCAAGCACAACAGTCAACCCCAAATTACACCTGCCAAAATTACGCCTGAACTAGGACCTCGCCATAAATTAACTTATCCGCAGTGGGTAGATGTCCTCAAAAAAGAAGCTAAAGCAGCAGCCGAGAAACCTCCCCAGAATTTAAGTATCCTCGCGGGAGATTCTCTCTCATTGTGGTTTCCTACAGAGTTATTACCTGAAGACAGAAATTGGCTAAATCAGGGAATTTCTGGAGAAACCAGCGAGGGACTATTAAAAAGATTAGATTTATTTGATCGCACCCAGCCTCATACAATTTTTGTGATGATAGGCATTAATGACCTGATTCGGGGTGCAAGCAATGAGACAATTTTAGAGAATCAGCAACAAATTATCACTTACCTGCGACGAGTGCATCCAAAAGCGCAAATTGTGGTTCAGTCGATTTTGCCGCATGGAGGAGAAGAAGCAACTTGGGAAAGACGAGAGAAACTGCTGGCTATTCCTAACAGTCGCATTCGCAAGCTTAATCAGCAGCTACAAGATATAGCCACAAAAGCAAATGTGAAATATCTCAACTTGCATCCCCTGTTTACCAACAAGCAAGGTAATCTTCGTCCCGAATTCTCTACCGATGGCTTACACCTAAGTCCCCAAGGCTATCTTGTCTGGCGTTCCGCTTTGCAAATGTACACTCAGATAGAACTGGATAAGGGGGATAAGGCAGACAAGGGGGATAAGGCAGACAAGGGGGACAAGGGGGACAAGGGGACAAGGTGACAAGGGGCAGGGGGCACATCTTGCAGGGGGAGTTTGCCTCCTCGTCTTCATTGTCTTCCCCATCTCCCTTGTCTTCTTTGTCTGCCTTGTCTCCCTTGTCTCCCCACTCTCTCCGCTTAAATGGTGTCTTTGCGCTCCTACAATAAAACAGAGGAGTCTCTAACGAAAAAACATGGATACAAAAGCTTTTAAGCGATCGCTTCAACATTCAGAAAACTATCATCGCAAAGGTTTTGGTCATCAAGCCGAAGTTGCCACCCAGTTGCAATCCGAATATCAAAGCAATTTAATTCAACAAATCCGCGATAACAATTACACTTTAAAACGCGGTAATACAACCATTCAACTAGCGCAAGCTTTTGGCTTTTGTTGGGGTGTGGAACGTGCTGTGGCAATGGCGTATGAAACCCGCAAGCATTTCCCTACAGAAAGAATTTGGATTACTAATGAAATTATTCACAATCCTTCTGTAAATCAGCGAATGCTGGAAATGCAAGTAGGATTTATCCCTGTGGAAGCTGGTAAAAAAGACTTTTCTGTGGTAAATACAGGCGATGTAGTTATATTACCTGCTTTTGGCGCAAGCGTCCAAGAAATGCAGACACTTAACGAGAAAGGCTGCAAAATTGTTGATACTACTTGTCCTTGGGTATCAAAAGTTTGGAACACAGTTGAAAAGCATAAAAAAGGCGATTATACTTCAATTATTCACGGCAAATATAAGCACGAAGAAACGATTGCTACTAGTTCCTTTGCTGGTAAATATCTAATTGTGCTGAATATGAAAGAAGCTGAATATGTTGCTGATTACATTCTTAATGGTGGAAATCGTGAAGAGTTTATCGCCAAATTTAGCAAAGCAGTCAGCGCCGGATTTGACCCCGATAAAGATTTAGAAAGAGTTGGTATCGCTAATCAAACAACGATGCTCAAAGGCGAAACCGAGCAACTTGGTAAACTGTTTGAGCGTACCATGTTAAAAAAATATGGTCCCATTGATTTTAATCAGCATTTTCAAAGTTTTAATACTATCTGCGATGCAACCCAAGAACGGCAAGACGCGATGTTGGGTTTAGTTGAAGAAAAGCTAGATTTGATGGTAGTAATTGGTGGATTTAATTCTTCTAATACTACTCAATTGCAACAAATTGCTGTAGAGCAGAAAATTCCTTCTTATCATATCGATTGTGTGGAGCGAATTAAATCAGGAAATGCGATTGAGCATCGACAATTAAATGGTGAGTTGAAAATAACAGAAAACTGGTTGCCAGATAATGAAATTGTTGTGGGAATTACTTCTGGTGCTTCTACACCCGATAAGGTGGTTGAAGATGTGATTGAGAAGATTTTTGAATTGAAAGCTACAGCAGCGGTAGTTTAACTGCATTCTCTTATTCCCTCTTCACTCGTGGAGAGGGACAGAATTTTCGGTGCATCCGAATTTTGGCGAATTGCCCCGACGACTGGAAGTCTCGGCTAAACAAACGAAGTCCGCATCACAAGGACTAAAAAACTTTTAGGTTGATGTTAGGAGGTTACGTAAGTGTGTGGTTTTGGGAAAAAGATTCAATCGAGTACGAAGTATTCAAGCAGTACGAGTATGCATTATCGAGAATTGGTGTAGATTTTGACAGAGAAGATGTACAGGATGTCCTCGAAGCGTGTAGTTTTGGGTTGGAAGATGCCTTAAAATCTGTCATTGCCTATTGGGTGTGGTTGCAACAGCAAGAAAGACTAATGGAATACCCCAGCGCTGTGTTAATTCGTGCGCTTGACGAACAGTGGAAGCCAAGAAGCTGGTGTGATGAATGGCTCAATTTACCGCAGCTGCAATCTCAAGGGCAAAGGTGGTATGAGGGTGCTGCTAAAGTTTGGGGTTATGACCAACGCAATCAGCTTGTTGTAAATATTGTTTGTGAAAAAGGAAAAGATTACATTGTATTTACTAACAGCAAAGAAATGCTAGTAGAGACTGCATGGCGTTGGGGATGGGAACGAGTACTTAAATATGCAACTAGTTGATAAATAATCTTATGTCATTAAAATACTATGAATATATAAATTCTCAGGAGTGGCAGGAAGTTCGGAAACTCGCGTTGCAACGTTCTGGGTATAAATGTCAGTTATAACGCACCCTACAGCCACGCTAGTAGGGGAGGCAAATTAGGGTGTGGATTTTCCTCCCCTAATATTGCCGTTGTGTTACCGCGAAATGCATAACGCACCTGAAACGATTGGTGCGTTAAACTTCGTTATAACGCACCCTACGCTATTTAAAGCCGCAGAGTTTTCAACCAGCAGTATTTGATGAGTATTTATATTATTCGACCCAAGGCGACATCAGTAGCGCGATCGCTAAAACTGCAATCTCGAAAATTTACACCAGAAAGTCGTCCAGCGCAAGTTAAGGAAGTGGTTGATTTTTGGGAAGAAGATCCAGTTCACAGAGAAATTGAACATTGGTTAGAAGATGCAGAAAACGTCTCAAAGCATCCTACTTACTCAGGAATTACTGGAGCCGCTATTGTAGAAATGTCGGATGAAGAAGCTATAAAAATGCGTCGCGAGTTGCCCAACGCTTTGATATTACGCGACCAGCCGATTGAGTTGATCCAGCCAGAACGCAATGTAACAGCTAGTAAAGATAAAATCACAGCAGCAGATTTGTGGCATTTGGATGCGATCGCTCTCAACAAAGCACGTCAACAGGGATTTACAGGCACAGGCAAAAACATCACCGTTGCTGTTCTGGACACGGGTATCGACAACAGCCACTCGGAATTGCAAGGCAAAGTAACTGAATCTTATAGTTTTAACGACAGAACACAACAAATTCAGTCGATACCTTGCCAAGATACCGATGGTCATGGCACTCACGTTGCCGGATTGATTTGCGGTCAACAGATTGGGGTAGCACCAGAAACTAAACTGATCAATGGCGTTCTCATTCCTCGCGGTACAGGCAAATTATCAGACTTATTTTTATGGCTTGACTGGCTGGGAACTCGCGTAGATGTGAATATTGTAAATATTTCCGCTGGCATTCCTCGATATTATGATGGAATCAGCGATTTAATTGATACTTTGCTGGCGGTGGGAATATTGCCGATTTGCGCTATTGGCAATGATGGATTTAACAGAACTGATGCGCCAGCAAACTGTAAAGGCGCGGTTTCGGTAGGTGCTACAAACTCTGGCGGTCAAGTTGCCTATTTTAGTGGCAGTGGCAAGATAGTAATCAATAATCATGAGTACAACGTCCCCTATTTAGTTGCTCCTGGTGAAAAAGTTTATTCATCTGTTCAAGGTGGCGGTTACGAAGCTTGGGACGGAACTTCGATGGCTACCCCAATCGTTTCTGGTGTAGCAGCTTTAATATTAGAGAAGTACAACAAACAAATTACGGTAGGGCGTTTGTTTGACGCACTGCTTTCAACTTGTCAAGATTTAAAACAGCAAAGTAACCGCCAAGGTCAAGGTTTAATTCAGGTGACAGCGGCACTATGAATCTTAATGAAAGCCAGATTGCTAAAATCGACCCTTTGCTTGAGGAGGTTCTGACACATGCGCGGGGGAATGAAGAGATTCGGGCAATTATCACTTTAGGCGCTGAAAACCAAATTAAAAAAGATGCCAGCAATCCACCGCTTGATCCGAATCAATTTTCATCTTATGAAGCTTATCGACAGGCGTTAATTGAACGGCGAAAAAATCAACTTGCAGAGGCAGTGGGTGATACTGTCCAAGCACTGCAAAATCTCTCTTTAAAACCTATTGGAGGGACACTCAGCCGCGTTGTGGTTGTCGAAGGTTCAGCGAATGCAATTTTACGCTCTTTGGAACTACCAGCAGTTAACCATGTCAGTCTAGATCAGCTGATTGCGCTGCCGGAAATTGCACCAGACGAAGCTGTTAAACATTTCGCTGACCTTTATATAAATATACTTAACCGCCCTTTAGATGAGAAAACAAAAAAGTTAATTTATAAAGCATCCCAACAATACATTATTAACTACCACAAACGCCACAATAAACTGCAAATATTGGGAATGCAAAAACCTGTAGATTTGGATTCTATCTACACAGCAGTGCAATGTTTGGAGTACTCAGACATTCGTAAATTTGAGTCAGGCGAAAGCTTAGAGGAACTTTACCGCCAACCAGGAAAACGCAGATTTATAGATGAAAAGGCTAATACACAAGATGGGATTGAAGTAGCAAATCAGGAGCAATATTTGATGGTACTCGGCGCTCCTGGGGCGGGAAAGTCTACATTATTACGAAAGATAGGACTTGAAGCACTTAAGGCTCATCAAAGCGAATATCAGCATAAATGTATTCCGGTTTTTATTGATTTGAAACAATTTAATAATAGTGAAATTGATATAAAACAAAGAATTATAAAGAAATTTGCTGATTGTCAATTGCCACTTGTTGAAGATTTTACAACTAAAGCATTAGAGCAAGGTAAGTTGTTGATTTTGCTCGATGGCTTGGATGAGATACCAACAGATAATATGGATTTGGCAATTACTCCAATTCAAAGTTTTGTTGAGAAATGGCAGAAAAATCGGTTTATTATCTCTTGCCGTATCGCTGCCTATCGTCGTAACTTTAAAAACTTTACCGAAGTTACTATTGCCGAATTTAATGATACTCAAATTAAGCAGTTTATTCACAATTGGTTTTCCTCAGAGGTTGATAAGAAAGTAAAAACTGCGGAAAAGTTCTGGCGCTTATTGAAGCAACAAGAATATACAGCAACTAAGGAACTTGCCCAAACTCCTCTGTTGCTAACTTTTCTCTGTTTAGTATATGACGAATCTCAGGACTTGCCCAAAAATCGGTCTACGTTATACAGTGATGCTTTAGATATATTACTGAGAAGATGGCGAGCCGAAAAACGGATTCAAGAAGACCGTATCGATCAGACAATCGGCGTTGATTTAGAGAAAATCATGCTTTCGGAAATTGCTTATTTGGGCTTTGAAGCAAATAAACTATTCTTTTCTAACCAAGAAGTTGTGAGACAAATAAAAGAGTTCCTCGCAAGTAATGACAATGCACCCAACCATTTAGAGGCTAAGGCAGTGTTGGATGCTATAGCTATTCAGCAGGGGATTTTAGTAGAACGAGAACGGGATATTTATTCATTCTCCCATTTGACGCTACAGGAATATTTAACAGCAAAATATATTGACGACCATCACCTAATCGAAAAATTGGTTGCAGAACACCTTACCGATGAACGCTGGCAAGAGGTGTTCTTGCTAGTGGCTGGATTAATGCGCGGTGGTGCAGATAAATTGCTGTTAGCGATGGAAAAGGAAGCACAAAAGTACATTAATATCCCTAAGTTGCGAGATTTATTAAACTGGGCAGAACAAGTAACAGTCGGCTCTCTAGGTAATTTTAAACCAGTTGGTAAACGTGCAGCTGCGATCGCCAACGCCTACCCCATCGCCAACGTCATCGCTTACCCCATCGCCAACGACATCGCCAACGCCAACGCCTACGCCGATGCCTACGCCATAGCCAACACCAACGCCGACACTGACGCCAACGCCATCGACGAGCTCACCAACCTAGCTACACAGCTAGATAAAATAAAAATTTTCAAAGCTGTGAACTTTACAGTGCTAATTGCCCAACTCAGAGAACTTAAGACTCAAGTTCCTGATGATATACAACCTCAGAAAGTTCATCGGGCATTTATTGACCGCATTATACAGACTTGGCTCAATGCTTTCAATCTCACTTCAGAAATGGTCGATTTATCTGCGGAAGAATTGCACGCACTGGACAATTATCTCTATGCAAATTACCTAATTATCCAGTGCAAACAAGCAGCGGTGCGAGTGTCATCTCAAACCTGGGAAGGAATTGAAGCGCGGATGTTGTTGGTTCCAAGGGGTTGAGCAACAATAAGGTAATGAAATATCGCTAAATAAACACTCTATGAGTTCATTGAAACAAACTCAAGACAAAAAAACTCAAACTTTTACAGCAATTCTCCACTGGGAAGAAGATGTTTACGTAGCAGAATGTCCAGAGGTGGGAACTGCTAGTCAGGGAGAGACGATAGAAGAAGCGATCGCCAATTTGAAAGAAGCAACTGAACTATATTTAGATGAGTTCCCCCTTTCAGAAACCGCACCTCGTCGGTTGTTGACTACATTTGAGGTGACTAGTGCCTAAGCTACCCAGAATTAAAGCCTCTGAAGTCATTCGTGTTCTGGAACATTTAGGCTTTGTTCAGGTAAGACAACGTGGCAGTCATGTAATGAATGAAGAAGCAACTGGTAGACGAAGGAGAAGAACAGGAAGTGATTGAAGTCGGTTGTGTTGTGCCACTACATCGCAAAACTGTAGCTGTTGGGACGCTTAAGAGTATTCTGAATCAAGCTGGAGTTTCAGTTGAGGAGTTTATAGCGTTTCTCGGTTTAATGAGGTACACCCGTAGGGGCACGGCACTGCCGTGCCCCTACAACCCGCCATATAATTTTGTACCTCACCTGAGTGGGAATCGCTATATTGAAAATCTTTAGCTTACAGTGGGAAGATGTTTACGTCGCTGAATGTCTGTGAGGTGGGAACTGAAGCGTTAGAAAGAGACGATCTTATGAAGCGATCGCCTATTTGCAATGAAGCAACTGAACTATATTTAGATGAGTTCCCGAAGAATGGAAACCGCAGAGTAGTTAGCATTGATTTACAGCAGTTTGCAACGTTGCGGAAATACAGCAGCCATATCTAAAAGCTACATACAAAGCCATTTTCCTTCTGACTTTTGTACAGACGCGAGGAACATCGCTACAGACGCGAGGAACATCGCTACAGACGCGAGGAACATCGCTACAGACGCGACCAACATCGCTACAGACGCGAGGAATATCGCTACAGACGCGACCAACATCGCTACAGACGCGAG
Organism: Tolypothrix sp. VBCCA 56010; assembly: GCF_050875635.1. Classification (NCBI taxonomy): domain Bacteria; kingdom Bacillati; phylum Cyanobacteriota; class Cyanophyceae; order Nostocales; family Tolypothrichaceae; genus Tolypothrix; species Tolypothrix sp. VBCCA 56010. Next base: position 25,562 of record NZ_JBPAOH010000054.1, on the reverse strand, counting down.
GAATATCGCTACAGACGCGACCAACATCGCTACAGACGCGACTAACATCGCTACAGACGCGACCAACATCGCTACAGACGCGACCAACATCGCTACAGACGCGAGGAATATCGCTACAGACGCGAGGAATATCGCGTCTCTAGTGCGGACTTCTGCTGAATAACCATATAATTACTGAAAAGTCAAGATAAAAAGCTTAAGCGGGTGCGATCGCCGAGTTGTTTATAATTTTATTTTTTGAAGGCTAGCCAACCACCAACCCAAAGTCCCGTATAAAAACGTATCGTTTTCTCAAAACCAGCTTGCTCAAGTAAATTCAAAATGCTGGTTTCCGCTAAGGGATATACACCTTGGTCAAATGCTGCTAAAAGTTCTTGCTGCTTTTGCGGTGGCAGTCCCATTCCATCCCAATAAGCTTGTAGTATGGGCATTAATTGTTTCAATTGGTGGCTTGTCTTTTCGCCGAAAACATCCACAAGTACAAACGGGGCAGAAGGATGAAGACGTTGAGCAATGCTTTGCAAAAACTCTAATTTACCTGATGGTGGAATAAAATGCATTACTAGAATGCTAGTTGCAGCATTATACAGGATATCTGTAGGTAAATCCTGTGTGTAGCCCTGAATCAACTTGACTCGCTGGGAAAGTTGATGATGAGACATTTTTTCTTTTGCGATCGCTTGCATCTTTTCTGAGGGGTCAATTCCCAGAAAATGCCACTGAGGACAAGCGTTACCTAAGCGTGCTAGTTCCATTCCCGTACCCGATCCTACCACAAGTAAGTCGGCACTTTCGGGTAAATAAACCTGCAAACACGCAAGAACCATTGTATGCATTGCTTCATAGCCTGGTAGCGCTAACTGAGCAGCGCGATCGTATTCATCAGCAGTAATGGGTGCATTTTTGTCAAAATCTATTGGTTGAGACATATCTCATTCATTTGTGTTGTTTTGACCGTTGTTTATAAAAAAAAATCATTGTCTAATACTAAGACAATTGTTAAAAATGAGAATACACTTGCCATAGTATTTTTCCTGACCAACAAGGTGAGCAAGGCAACGAAAGTAAGATAGCAGTAGCTTTTAACAGATGGACACTATCAAATACACGCTTACAGAAGACCAGATGCCTGACTCCTGGTATAATATCCAGGCAGATTTGCCCGTTCCTATGCCGCCAGTGCTACACCCTGGTACAGGTCAACCGATTACAGCAAAAGACTTAGAACCGCTTTTCCCAACACAGCTAATTGAGCAGGAGGTCAGCCAACAACGTTGGATTGAGATTCCTGACCAAGTACAATCAATTTACCGTCAGTGGCGACCAACTCCACTCTACCGTGCCAGACGTCTAGAAAAAGCTCTTGATACTCCTGCCAAAATTTACTACAAATATGAGGGAGTAAGTCCTGCTGGCAGTCATAAACCAAACACCGCTATTCCTCAAGCTTATTACAATAAAATTGCCGGAGTCAAACGCCTAATCACTGAAACTGGTGCAGGACAATGGGGTTCTTCGCTCTCCTTGGCTGGTGCTTTTTTTAATTTAGAGGTAGTGGTTTACATGGTAAAAGTCAGCTACCATCAAAAACCCTACCGTCGTGCTTTTATGGAATCCTATGGAGCGCGGGTAATAGCTAGTCCCAGTAACGAAACTGAAGCGGGACGCAAGATTCTTAAAGAACATCCTGACAGCAATGGCAGTTTGGGCATTGCTATCAGCGAAGCGGTGGAAGTCGCAGTACAGGATGAGCAAACTAAATATGCTTTAGGTAGTGTGCTGAATCATGTGCTGCTGCATCAGACTGTAATTGGTATTGAAGCACTAGCACAGTTGGAAATGGCAGGTGATTATCCTGATATTATTGTCGGCTGTACGGGTGGTGGTAGTAACTTCGCTGGCATTGCCTTTCCTTTTATGCGTGCAAAGTTAAAAGGCGATCGCGATATCAAATTTGTCGCAGTCGAACCGGCAGCTTGCCCTACATTGACTAAAGGCAAATATACTTATGACTTCGGCGATACCGCACATCTGACTCCTTTAGTGAAGATGCATACTCTCGGTAGCTCGTTTGTTCCCCAAGGCTTCCATGCCGGCGGGTTAAGGTATCATGGCATGGCACCGCTTTTAAGTCACGTTGTCGATTTAGGTTTGATTTCCGCAAAAGCTTATGGACAACTTGACTGTTTTGCAGCTGGTCTTACCTTTGCCCGTGCTGAAGGGATTTTACCGGCTCCTGAAGCCAATCATGCAGTGAAGGGTGCAATTGATGAGGCATTGCGCTGCAAAGAAGAAGGTGCTAGCAAGACCATTTTATTTAACCTGTGCGGTCACGGTCACTTTGATATGCAGGCTTACATGGATTATCAAGCCGGGTTGTTACGCGATACTGAGTATAGCAGCGATGAGATAGCAATGGCGCTGGCTGGGTTGCCTGTAATTAGTCAATAACTATTGCGTGCCAAAGGCAGCAGCGCACTCGTGCTTCATCAGACGCTTTTTTGAACGCGATCGCTCAAACCCGAAGTTTAGGAGCGATTAGTGACATACTCCTAGATTATCTGTAAGCGAGTGTTACCGTTTATTTAGGCTGATGAAAATGAGTCTTTGAGCGAGATGAACGAGTATCTCAACTGGATTACTCCCTTCCCGCTACAAGATTACCTATCTTCTTTCTCTTCTTCCTTTGTGTACTTCGTGTCTTTGCGGTTCGTTAAATAGGTATTTTTCGAGCGGGAAGGGATTAATGCGATCGCCGAGTTGTTTATCATTTTATTTTTTGAAGGCTAGCCAACCACCAACCCAAAGTCCCGTATAAAAACGCATCGTTTTCTCAAAACCAGCTTGCTCAAGTAAATTCAAAATGCTGGTTTCCGGTACGGTATATGTCCCTTGGTCAAATCTTACCAAAAACTCTTGCTGCTTTTGCCGTGACAGTCCCATTTCATCCCAATAAGCTTGTAGTATAGGCATTAATTGTTTCAATTGGTGGCTTGTCTTTTCGCCGAAAACATCTACAAGTACAAACGGGGCAGAAGGATGAAGACGTTGAGCAATGTTTTGCAAAAACTGTAATTTACCTGATGGTGGAATAAAATGCATGACTAAAATGCAGGTTGCAGCATTATACAGGATATCTGTAGGTAAATCCTGTGTGTAGCCCTGGATCAACTTCACTCGCTGGGAAAGTTGATGATGAGATATTTTTTCTTTTGCGATCGCTTGCATCTTTTCTGAGGGGTCAAGTCCCAGAAAATGCCACTGCGGACAAGCGTTACCTAAGCGTATTATTTCTGTTCCCGTACCCGATCCTACCGCAAGTAAGTCGGCACTTTCGGGTAAATAAGCCTGCAAACACGCAACAACCATTGTATGCATGACTTCATAGCCCGGTAGCGCTAACTGAACAGTGCGATCGTATTCATCGGCACTAATCGGTGAATGGTTGTCAAAATTTATTGGTTGAGACATGTTTAATTGTTTCTCTAAAGTGCCGTTTGGTGCATTTAACTGCCCCAATTATATGCACGCATTAGATTTTAAATTGTTCAACGCAAGCAAGAACACTTTTGCAGAAACCCAGACGCTTTTTGTTCAGCATCTGGGTTATTGATATGTGCTGGTGTCGGGCGGATAATACCGCCAAATAAGTCATCTAAGCCGTAGGGGGTGAAAAATTGCCATTTTCCTTCTACATCTAGCTTCACGCCTACAGCAGTGGCTGTGTGGAGCCAATTTGCAATGCCATCTTCTGCGCTGGTGTAGGTTTGGCGACCATCACGCCAACGAGCGAAACTAGCTTGATTTTTGACATCAAATTTGTAGTCAGGAAATTGATTTGTCAAAGTTGTTTTTGCTGCTAATTCTTGAGAACGATTTCCTTGTTCATCAAAGAAGGCAATATCAAAGTCATTGATAACTAACTCACATTCTTCACCAAAAATATAACGCCAAACAGTATTTCGCACCGCACCACCTGCTAACCACCAGTTGGGAAGGTTGCTTTGCGCGATCGCCGGCAGTACCATACCAACAGGCGAATCAGCCAAAATTATTTGTAGGCGTGTGTTAGCATTCATTTTAAATTTATATGAATGTAGTAAGCGCTGAAGAGCTGACTACAAGTTAAGCAGGTAGTAAATATTAAGTAGGGTGTGTTACGGCTATGTAAGGATTTGAGGGTTTGAGAGAGTGAGGATTAGCCGTAACGCACCAAGAAATACGGTGTCGTACTCTCAGCTTTAACGCACCCTGCTAAAGCTTTACACTCTTGCAGGTAGTTTTGGTTGACTGGGATTGACAACAACTTCTTCCGGGGTTAGAAATTCCCGAATTAGTCTGGCTATGGCTTTTTGCGCTAAGGTGCTAGCAACTTGCTGACCCAAACGCTGCACACCTGGATTTACCACCAACTGTGCAAGTTGGGGAGCAAGCTGTTTTGTATCGAAGCCACGGGTTTCTTGGAGAATATTAAAAATACGTTTGATATGCTCTAGGGTTTGTTGCTGTTCAATTGATGCTGAGGGAGTTTCGTTAATTGCTGTTATGCCGACTCGTTCCCGCAGCAGATATGTAAAATTATGCAAAGCGTTTCTACCTAAAGCATCAACTCCTTTGACAATTTCATCTATTACGCGATCGCGAATATAAGCTCCTCTATCGGAAGATAGAAACTCTAATGCTTGATTTAAAACCACATTCAAGTCATAATCTTGATTGTTACGAGCATTTTTTAACAGATTTTCCAAACGATTCCAGCGGAATGTACCTCCTTTAAAGAGCAAATCTTGCAAAGATGCTCTTAATTCTGGTGCTGGATCGGTTAACAAGCGTTTGGAAACGTAAGGATAAGCTTCGCTGAGAACTTTGAAGTTCGGATCTATATAGATGGCAATCCCTTCCAGCGTTACCAATGAACGGATAATCAAAGCGTAGTAAGGTGGAACGCGGAAAGGATACTCATACATCAAAGCTGATAAGTCATCGGTGATGCTTTTGATGTTGAGGTCAGCAACGCTAGCACCTTCAGCATTGGCAAATACTCTGGCAAAAGCGGGAATAATTGGGGTTAAGTCGGTTTCTGGTGATAAGAAATCTAACTTGACGTAATCTTTCGCTAAACCTTCAAAATCGCGGTTGACGACGTGGACGATCGCTTCAATTAAACCATATCTTTGCGGCGGCTTAATCTCGCTCATCATCCCAAAATCAAGATAAGCTAGTTTACCATCGGTTGTAGCTAACAAGTTACCTGGGTGCGGGTCAGCGTGGAAAAATCCCTCTTCTAACAGTTGTCGCAAAGAACACTGTACACCAACTTCAATTAAATAACGTGCATTTATACCTTGGGCGCTAAGTTCTGCTGTATTAGTTAATTTTGTGCCGTTGATCCACTCCATCGTCAAAACGCGACGATTCGTATATTCCCAGTAAATATTCGGTACATAAACGTCTTTCATGTGACCGTATAACTGAAAAAATCGCTCGGCGTTTTGTCCTTCGTGGATGTAGTCCATCTCTTCAAAGATGCGATCGCCTAATTCATCCAAAATCCCTACTAGGTCACTTCGCACTCTTTTGATGCTTCTTTGTGCCCACCCCGCAAGGCGACGTAAAATATATAAGTCAATTGTTATACCCTCGCGTAAGTCCGGACGCTGCACTTTAACAGCAACTTCCTCACCAGTAGTTTTCAACTTACCTTTGTAAACTTGTCCCAAAGAAGCTGCGGCAATTGGCTGGGGGGAAAGTTCCGAGTAAATATCTTCTGGAAGCGCACCTAATTCTTCTTGAATAAATTGATAGGCAATTTCATTCGGAAAAGCCGGTAACTGGTCTTGTAGCCGAGTTAATTCTTCTAAGTATACAGGCGGAACCAAATCCGGTCTGGTAGATAATGCTTGCCCAATTTTAATATAAGCCGGTCCCAATCGTGTCAGCAGTTGTCGCAACTGAACCGCACGACGTTGGTCATTTTTGACGACAATTCCCCGTTTGCTGTCCAACCACAAGCCAAAAGCAAAGGATAAAGTCGGTGTCAAAATTGTGAAAATACGCCGCAAAACTTGCAGCGGTCGTCTTTTATAATACGCGGCGAGGGCGATCGGCTCGTAACGCAATTCCGGTTTTGCTTCGGGTGCGATCGCTATCTGAGATACGCTTGGTGTCACTACAGGAACTAGCGCACTATTTTCAGGCACTACTTCAACATCAATTGGTTGGTCAGTTGGGGAAATTGTCTTAGCACTCATGAAGTTAACCACTGCGTCGATACGTCCACGTTAAGTATTGTAACAATTTATTACAGGCGAGAATTGGGGGAAATAGCGTATGGGTCTTTGATTTATGGTAAGTTGCGTTTACAGAGAATAAAAACCGCAGAGGCACAGAGAGCGCAGAGAAAGAGATGAACGCAACTTGGTATTGCATTGTCAATTCACATCAAAGTCAAATTAAACTAGGTAGTGGGCAGAAATAAACGTAACTTGCTTTCCCCCATTCCCCATTCCCTATTCCCAATGCCCAATGCCCAATGCCCTTCTATTTAGTGTCTCTTAATTTAAAAAATCCGGCGTCTGCCTTAACGGAGAAATTGGTTTCATGTTACTCTGTCTGAGAATAGAAAATTTTGCCTTGGTTGACCAATTAGAATTAGACTTTGGCGCTGGACTAAATGTATTAACAGGTGAAACTGGCGCGGGAAAGTCGATTATCCTGGATGCGATTGATGCGGCTTTGGGTGGTAAGGTCTCTAGCAGGCTGATTCGCACTGGTACAAGTCGAGCGATGGTAGAAGCTACTTTCACGTCTAATTCTGCTTTTGCTGCTTGGTTGAGCGAACAAGAAATTGATTCAATAGATGATAACTGTGTAGTTATTAGCCGAGAAATCACCGCGACATCAGGAAATATCCGCAGTCGATCGCGTGTAAATGGAGTTTTGGTAAATCGACAATTGATGACGGGGTTACGCGATCGCTTGGTGGAAATCACCGCTCAAGGTCAAACTGTACAAGTAGGACAATCTGCTCAAGTTCGTGACTGGTTGGATCTTTACGGTGGGGAAAAGTTGATGCAACAGCGTCAAGTTGTGACAACTGCTTTTACAGCTTACCAAATCGCGCATCAACAAACCGAAAAACGTCGCACTTCCGAACGGGAACGTTTGCAACAATTCGATTTACTAACTTATCAAGTTCAAGAATTAGGAACGGCAAATTTATCTGAACCTGATGAATTGGAACAATTAGAACAAGAACAGCAGCGCTTGAATCATGTAGTTGATCTGCAACAAATGAGCTACAAAGTTTATCAAGCGTTGTACCAAAATGATAATGAAGCTTTAACTGTTGGCGACTTACTCGCAGACAGCGAAGTTGCATTAAATCATATGGTAGAATACGATTCGCAGTTACAATCGCTGTTAGATTTGGTGAGAGATGCTCAAACAGCGGTGGTAGAAGTAGCGCGACAAATTAACGCTTATGGTGAAGGTTTAGAAGCAGATCCGCAACGATTAGAAGAAGTAGAAGAGCGAATTCGTGAGTTGAAGCAAATTTGCCGCAAATATGGACCGACACTTACAGAAGCGATCGCTTACTATCAGCACATCCAATCAGAATTAGCAGAACTTAACGACAGCGAACAATCTATAGAAACTTTAGAACAGCAAGAAAAAATTTGTTTAGAAAAGCTGACTCAAGTTTCTGGGCAATTAACTGACTTACGTCGCACAGCAGCAGCAGCTTTAGAATTACGATTGCTAAATGAACTCAAACCTTTAGCGATGGAAAAGGTAAAATTTAAAGTTGAAATAGTGCTGACTCCTCCCACCGCATTTGGTGCTGATAAAATCACCTTTATGTTTAGTCCGAATCCGGGAGAACCGCTGCAACCTTTAACACAAATCGCTTCGGGTGGAGAAATGAGTCGCTTTTTATTAGCGTTGAAATCTTGTTTTTCTCAAGCTGATACTGCGGGAACAATGGTATTTGATGAAATCGATGTTGGTGTTTCTGGCAGAGTCGCACAAGCGATCGCCGAAAAATTACATCAACTCAGTCAACATCAGCAAGTATTGTGCGTTACCCACCAACCTTTAGTAGCAGCAATGGCAGATCGTCATTTCCGCGTAGATAAGCAAACCATCAATAATAACGGTAACGATCAAGTGCGTACAGTCGTGCGCGTCACCAGCCTAGATAATATTACCACCCGCCGCGATGAACTCGCCCAACTAGCCGGAGGTAAATCAGCAAATGAAGCGATCGCTTTTGCCGAATCACTCCTACTACAAGCTGCCAATCACCGACGAAGAGGAGGGGGGGAGGGGGAGAGGGGGGGACAAGGGGACAAGGGGACAAGGGGACAAGGGGACAAGGGGTGACTTTTGACTTTTGACTTTTGACTGTTGACTGTTGACTGTTGACTTTTGACTGTTGACTGTTGACTGTTGACTTTTGACTGTTGACTTTTGACTGTTGACTTTTGACTGTTGACTGTTGACTGTTGACTTTTGACTGTTGACTTTTGACTCTTGACTTTTGCTGTATTAAAAATTAGGAATAACCGGAAGCTTAGATTTCTCCGCTTGCAATATACTTAGAGTTACATTACGAGCATCTATAGCTTCCTTGTAATCTGGCTTAAACTTAATCGCTTGTTCATATGAAGCGATCGCATCTTGATATCGTTTCAAATTATATAACGCATTGCCTCGACTATACCAAGTTTCGTAAGAATCTGCTTTGTAACGAACTGCTCTATTATAAGATGCGATCGCCTCTTGGTATTTCTTTAAATTAAATAGCGAATTTCCCAAGTTATACCAAACTTGATAATCGTTCCGTTTAATTTCTATCGCTTTATTGTAAGATGTAACAGCATCATCATAACGTTGCATTTTATGCAGTGCCCAACCGCGATTAAACCATGCTTGATAGCTGTTGCGATTGTATTTAATGACTTGGTTAAAAGATTCAATTGCTTCTAGATAGCGTTGCAAGTTAATCAGCATATTGCCTCTAGACAACCAAGCTTGGTAATAATTATCTTTATATTGTACAGCTTTATCATAAGCTGTAAATGCTTCTTGATAGCGTTGTAAATTAACTAACGCATTGCCGCGATTATACCAAGCTAGCGAATAATCTGGTCTTAATTCTACAGCTTTGTCGAATGCAGTAATTGCCTCTTCATATCGTTTTAAATTTTGCAACGCAAAACCTTTATGATACCAAGCTTCGTAATAATCTGCTTTTAATTCAATCGCTTTATCATAAGCTTTAATCGCTTTGTCGTATTGTGTTAAATTACTTAAAGCCTCACCTTTAGCATTCCAGATATGTGAGTGATTTTTTTCTAATTGTAAAGCTTTATCAAAAGAAGCGATCGCTTCACTATAACGCTGCAACTTATCCAAAACAAAGCCTCGTCCACTCCAAGCATCCAAATAATCAGGTTTAATTTGAATTGCCTTATCGTATGCTGTCAAAGCTTCTTTATATTGCTTTAACTCATACAAAGTTTTCCCTTGACCATTCCATCCTTGAGCATATTTTGGTTTAATATCAACTGCTTGTTCATACACAGATAAAGCATCTTGATAGCGTTGCAAAACATAAAGCGTATTTGCTTGATTATACAACTCAATCGCATTATTAGAATTAATTTTATGAACAATCGCTAAAGAAGCTCCAATACTTACCCCGATAAAAGTTAACGCGATTACAGATTTTATAAATATACCTTTTTGTTTTTGCTTTTTGCTTATTTGATTTTTGATCGGAGAAAAATTTAATGTAACTGTTTTAGATTGTGGTTTATTTAAATCTTTGAGTGTTTGTAATGCTAAAGTTGCCGAAGCATAGCGTTGTCGAAAGTCATAACGCACCATTTTATCGATAAAGTTTGCGAACTCTGGTATTACCGAAATATGATTTTGCCAGATAATTTCATTTGTTTCTACATCTTTTTCAATTTGCTCGGTTGATAAACCTGTTAATGCTTGAATAGCAATTATCCCCACAGCATAAATATCACTACTATATTTAGGACTACCTTGAGCTTGTTCACCAGGGATATATCCGGGAGTTCCGATAGCAACAGTAGATTTGGTTTTAAGTTGCGGATTAATTACTTGAGTAGTAATTTCTTTAACTGCTCCAAAGTCGATTAAAATTAACTTATTATCTAGCTTTCGTCTGAGTATATTTCGCGGATTGACATCGCGATGAATGACCTTTTGTCGATGGACAAATTCTAAAATTTCTAATATTTCTTCTAAAAGAGAAATAACTTCCGCTTGATTAATTTTTTCTGATGTTAACTCTTGACTAAGGTCATGACCTTCGATAAATTCTTGAACGAGATAGAATTCTTCATTTTCCTCAAAGTAAGCCAAAAGTTGGGGAATGCGATCGTGTGTACCCAACTTATAAAGAACTTGAGCTTCCGTATCGAATAAACGTCTAGCTGTTTGCAAAGATACCGGGTCATTTGACTGAGGTTTGAGTTTCTTGACAACACATTGAGGTAAACCTGGTAATTGAGTATCACAAGCAACAAACGTTTCCCCAAAACCACCACCTCCCAAATGTTTAATAATTTGGTATCGTCCAACAAGTGTGTTTCCCAGCATTTGCCTTGCCATTTCCAGCGCGATATTATCACAATTCCAATCTTGCCACAGGCAAACCGGATGAAGGGATGGGGAGGAGGGGGGGAGGGGGAGATGGGGGGATGGGGGGATGGGGAGAAATATTAATTTAAAATCCAAAATCTAAAATCCAAAATCTAAAATCAGATGATTCCTATTAGTGATAACATTTATACGCGCAGAAAGCCGATTGTTAATTACTGGCTAATTGGCATTAACATCGCTCTATTCTTATGGGAATTAAAATTAGAACTGACTGGGGAATTGAGATACTTAATCAGCAATTTAGGCGTGATTCCGGCACAAATTAGTCAGGCGGCTACGCAAGCATTAGCGGGCAATCCAGCAGCTTGGATAGTAGTAGTGATGCGTTCCACTTCACTGCTATTAAGTATGTTTCTGCACGGCAGTTTTAGTCAAATATTAGGCAATTTACTATTTTTGTGGGTTTTTGGGAAGACTGTAGAAAACATTTTCGGGGCAAGACGCTATTTAGGATTTTACTTGGGTTCTGGGATATTGACTGGGATGATACAAATTATCGCCGAACCGAGTTTGAGCGTATCATTGATTGGGGCGAATGGTGCGATCGCATCCGTTTTAGGCGCATATCTGGTAAAATTTCCCAAAGCGAAAATCGACTCAGTTTTACCCCTGCTGATTGTCTATATCCCCGTTCAAATACCAGCAATTTTCTATCTATTTTGGTGGTTTGCCCAACAACTTTTTTACGGCATCGGTAGTTTAAACATTCCCACCAGCATTAATCAGCCTAGCATTGCCTACTGGGTACATGGCGTAGGATTCTTGATTGGTGCAGCTTACATGCGAATACTACAACGACGTTAATATAAAGTCAGAAATTCACTTATAATCCCAAATCTCAAATCTCAAATCCAAAATCCAAAATCCAAAATCCAAAATCCAAAATCCAAAATCCAAAATCGAAAACGCCATGTCAGAAATTATATTAGCTGAATCTAGCGTGGCACTGCCCCCAACGCAAGCAGACCTGATAAGCGACGACGGTATCCCGATGGAAACTCAACGGCACAAAGTCCAAATGGACATGCTTATTGATACCTTATTTCTTTGGTTAGCGAGTCGCGATGATGGCTATGTGGGGGGCAATATGTTTGTCTACTACAGCTTGGCACAAGTCAAAAACCAAGATTTCCGAGGACCCGATTTCTTTGTAGTGTTGGGAGTACCGAAAAAAGAACGCCTTTGTTGGGTAGTCTGGGAAGAAGGAAAGGGACCTGACGTAGTAATTGAATTGCTATCTGACAGCACCGCTGCCCAAGACAAAAATGAGAAAAAGCTAATTTATCAAAATCTGTTACGTGTCTCTGAATATTTCTGGTTTGACCCCTTTAATGCTGATGATTGTGCCGGATTTTTTCTCAATCGCGGAGTTTATCAACCCATTCCAGCAAATGCCCAAAATCAGCTTGTGAGTCAATCATTAGGTTTAGCGTTGGTGCGCTGGCAGGGAATATACAAAGGCATCGATGCCACTTGGCTGCGCTGGGCAACTTTGGATGGACAATTGCTGCCAAATGCCGAGGAAATAGCCGACTTAGAACATCAACGTGCCGAACAAGAACGTCAACGTGCCGAACAAGAACGTCAACGTGCTGAACAAGCCGAATCGCAAATCAGGCAGATAGCTGTGAATTTGTTGCAGCAAAAAATGGGGATAGAACAGGTAGCCCAGTTAACGGGTTTGTCGGAATCTGAAGTTGAACAACTCGGATGAGACATCTGAAGGAGCTATGATACTCCACTGAAGGGAATAATCAGGATTTCTAAACTCTAAGAATCTAGGCGAGGTTGAAGTATCATTAATCTTTATAAGTTGTAGTTGTCTACCATCAGGTGTAACACTTAATAAACGAGGTACATTAGTTTCGTAAGCTCCATATGTTTTGCTAAAACCAAGACTAGTAGATATCATGAATATACCGTTAAACCTACCTTCATACTGACCATATCTAGCATAATGTTCAGCAGCTTTTTTATAGTCAAAATTAAGTAAGTCTGGGTTTCTATCACGGTAGTATTTAACATTGAAGTATAGAGAAGCAGTACGACCTTCATTAACACCATATTTCTGAAAATGCTGTAGTAATTCAACACCTCTCCACGGAAGACTATATAAGTCGGAATTATTAGTTCTATAGAACTCAGGGTTAAATATAATTGACATCTCTCTTAGTTCTGCAGCTCCATAGTTCTTCAGGTGATTAAACCCTGCTTCTCTATCATCTCCAAAGGTTCTCTTTAAATCAGCCGCAGCATTTAGATAATAATCAATGTCTACAAAGGGGGAAAACTTACGACTTCTTTAACGCCATAGTTTTGAAGGTGGTTAAGTACAGCACGGTCAGAGGTAAGTCCAGCAGCAGCTAAATCAGGATTACTAGACTTGTAAAAGCTAAGGTCTACAAAAGGACTAAATGCACGTTTTTCATCAAGTCCATATCTGTCAAAATGGCTTTGTAGCTGTATATCTGTAGTCAGTCCAGCTCTACCTAAATCTAAATTATTTTTAGCATAAAACCCAGCATCAAATAAATTAATGCTCATTTATAATCCTCCAAGTATAGTGATTAAATAGGTCGGCGTTAAAAATTGTCGTTATGACAAGGCAGAAGGCAGAAGAGAAGAGGTTTTTGGACAACTTTACTTTTCGTTACATGCTTAGGTTTTTTGTGCCTTTCTACTTAATTCAGTTCAATTTCAATTAACAATAACTACTGTACCATATTTAAATAATTTAGCACAAGTAGATTACAATTTTAAGTAGATGTACGTAGAGGCAGGCATTCAGGCTGCGGCAACGGCAAAGCCGAATGCGATTCGTTAATAGGTAATCTACAAGCATGACAGGAGTAATTAAACGGACATGATTTTCATTGCTTGATGCAAGATGTGCCATTACCTTCTACGCCGAAATTTTCTTACCTGCTTCTTCAAAAACCCCAAACTGAAGTATTGCCGATAGCGTTGTGCGACTTCTTTACCCACCAACAGCACACCCAACCAAAAGAAAATTTCTGCAAGAACCAGCAACACGGGGACACAAATCGCTTTTTGGGCAGCAGAAAGCGGTAAAAATGGCACAACAAAAGGAATTGCGACCCACGGCAAAAACGACAGGACAATTAAAATTAAACCCAGTCTTTGCATATTTCCTGATTGTCACAGATTCTGAGTTTAGCGTTGTTGAAGGAGTGAAAAACTCCACCATGAGAGTTAACTTGATTGAGATTCGCAAAGGGGATTGATAGCATCTAGAGGGACACAAGGGAGATGGGGACAACCCTGCAATGCCAATACATCCCGATGTTATCTTATAACGCCTCGATCCCAAAAGCTTAATTCTTTATCCCGGTTGTCGCAATACCCTGAATAAACTGACGCTGCCCAATTAAAAATAATACCATCACAGGTACAGTGGCGATCGCCACCGCCGCCATCATCAAAGACCAATTATTCGTAAATTGCTCTTGAAACTCTGCCAAAGCAAGTTGCACCGTTTTTAATTCTGGACGTGTCGTAAACACCAAAGGCTTAAATAAATCGTTCCATTCACCGATAAACGCGAACAAAAACAATGTTACCAGAGCCGGACGCGCTAAAGGTAACATCACCCGCCACAAAATTTGTAGTCGGTTTGCCCCATCTATCGCTGCTGCTTCTTCCAACTCTACCGGAATTGTTTGGAAATATTGACGTAACAAAAAAATCCCAAAGCCATTAACCGCAGTCGGTAAAATCAATGCCCCGTAAGTGTTTATCAGGTGTCCCCACTTCAATACCAAAAAAATCGGAATCACCAATAACTGAAAGGGTATCACCAACGTCGCCAAAATAATCAGCAGCAATGCTTGCTTACCTCGAAATTTTAACCGGGCTAAAGCGTAACCTGCCAGCGCCGAAGTCACAATTTGAAAAGCCGTCACAGCTACTGCCACCAAGGTAGAATTAGCAAACGCCAGCAAAAAATTACCTCGTTGCCAAGCATCGTGGTAATTGGCTAAAGATAACTTATTCGGTAAAATTTCCAGAGATGCGCTCCTAGGAGCAAAGGATGTAACAAAGACAACCACACACGGCAAAACAACGATAAAAGCCCCTAATATAAGCACTCCCAGGCTGAAAAAATCGGTATATTTAAAATTCCAACTTTGTTTTGACATAAATTTTGCTAACCGTATTTGTTTCTCTACCACTAGAGCATCGCGCTACAGAACCGCTAATCTATAACATAGTAAGTTGTTAAGTTAAATTAAATCACGGCAACTATTACCCTGAAAGATAGGGTCTACTCAACTCTGGTATCAATTAGATTCACATTTACAGGAGCGTTCATTTCATGCAGCTTGCAGCCGAATCGGAAATTGATTTTCAAAGCGAAATTTACAAAGATGCTTACAGCCGGATTAATGCAATTGTGATTGAAGGGGAACAGGAAGCACACGAAAATTACATTAAACTGGCTGAACTGCTGCCAGAAAGCAAGGATGAACTAATTCGCTTATCCAAAATGGAAAGTCGCCACAAGAAGGGATTTGAAGCTTGTGGACGCAATCTCAAGGTTACACCGGATCTGGAATTTGCCCGCGAGTTTTTCTCAGGATTGCACCAAAATTTCCAAGATGCAGCAGCCGAGGGTAAAGTTGTTACTTGCCTGCTGATTCAATCTTTGATTATTGAATGTTTTGCGATCGCTGCATACAACATCTACATCCCCGTTGCCGATGATTTTGCTCGTAAAATCACTGAAGGTGTGGTAAAAGATGAATATAGCCATCTCAACTTTGGTGAAGTTTGGTTAAAAGAAAACTTTACCCAATCCAAAGCCGAATTAGAAGACGCAAATCGCCAAAACCTCCCCATAGTCTGGAGAATGCTCAATTCTGTTGAGAAAGATGCCCACACCTTGGCAATGGAAAAAGAAGCTTTGGTAGAAGACTTCATGATTCAATACGGAGAAGCTTTAAGCAACATCGGTTTCACCACCCGCGACATTATGCGGATGTCAGCCTACGGACTCACAGCCGCGTAATTATTGCCCAGAGGAGTTGGGGAGTGGGAAAGTGGGGGAGTGGGGGACAAGGAGGACAAGGAGGACAAGGAGGACAAGGGGGAATTTCTTCCCCTGCTCCCTAATCTCCCTCATCTCCCCCATCTCCCCATCCCCCCATCTCCCCATCCCCCCCTCTCCCCATCCCCCCCACTCCCCCATCCATTCCACGCTTTCGACAAAGCACACGTTTAATAACACTACATGTTTGGTCTAATCGGACACCTCACTAGTTTGGAACACGCGCAAGCGGTAGCTAAAGAATTGGGCTACCCAGAATATGCCGATCAAGGTTTAGATTTTTGGTGCAGCGCCCCGCCGCAAATTGTTGATACTATTACTGTTACCAGTGTTACTGGGCAGAAAATTGAAGGACGGTATGTAGAATCTTGCTTTTTGCCGGAGATGCTAGCAACTCGACGCATCAAGGCAGCAACTCGCAAAATTCTCAATGCTATGTCTCATGCCCAAAAGAATGGCATAAATATTACGGCTTTGGGTGGGTTTTCCTCAATTATTTTTGAAAATTTTAACTTGGAGCAGTTTCGGCAAGTCCGCAATATTAAACTAGAGTTTGAACGCTTCACGACAGGGAATACTCACACTGCTTATATTATTTGTCGGCAAGTAGAGCAAGCCTCAAAGCAATTGGGAATTGAACTCAAAAACGCGACTGTTGCTATCTGCGGTGCTACTGGTGATATTGGTAGTGCTATCTGCCGCTGGCTAGATGCGAGAACTGATGTTAAAGAACTATTGCTGATAGCGCGTAACTGCGATCGCCTGAAAAATTTGCAATCGGAACTGGGGCGGGGCAAAATCATGTCTTTGGATGAAGCACTGCCACAAGCTGATATAGTGGTTTGGGTTGCGAGTATGCCCAAAGGCGTGGAAATTGACTGCTCTGTATTGAAGCAACCTTGTTTGCTAATTGATGGAGGCTATCCGAAAAACCTCGCCATGAAAATTCAGCATCCAGGCGTGCATGTATTAAATGGTGGCATTGTCGAACATTCTCTAGATATTGACTGGAAAATTATGAACATAGTCAATATGGATGTTCCCGCAAGGCAGTTATTTGCTTGCTTCGCCGAATCAATGCTGCTCGAATTTGAGAAGTTATATACGAACTTTTCTTGGGGGCGCAATCAGATTACGGTAGAAAAAATGGAGCAGATTGGTCTGGTGTCAGTCAAACACGGATTTAGACCGCTGCTAGTCTAGGGAGTGGGGAATGGGGAATGGGGAATGGGGAGACAAGGAGACAAGGAGACAAGGAGACAAGGAGACAAGGAGACAAGGAGACAAGGGGAAAGGGGAGATGCCCAATGCCCAATGCCCAATGCCCAATTCCCAATGCCCAATTCCCAATTCCCAATTCCCAATTCCCAATTCCCAATTCCCAATTCCCAACTCCCCACTGCCTACTCCCTACTCCCTACTCCCTAAGTTATGACTACTACTGAGCGCAAACCGCTGTTGTTGGATTTTGAAAAGCCTCTTGCAGAACTTGCTAACCGAATTGAGCAGATTCGTCAACTTGCAGAAGAAAATGGCGTCGATGTTAAGAGCGAAATTCGTAAATTAGAAGCTCGTTCTATGGAACTGCGTGAGGAAATTTTTACTAGTTTATCGCCGTCTCAGCGGCTGCAAGTGGCTCGTCATCCCCGCCGCCCTAGTACTCTTGATTACATTCAGGCAATCAGTGATGAATGGATGGAGTTACATGGCGATCGCTGTGGTTCTGACGATCCGGCTTTAGTGGGTGGTGTGGGTCGTTTGAGTGGAATGCCGGTTGTCATGTTGGGTCATCAAAAAGGACGCGACACTAAAGATAATATTGCCCGTAACTTTGGGATGGCAACTCCTGGCGGTTATCGCAAAGCAATGCGCTTAATGGAACATGCTAACAGGTTTGGGATGCCGATTTTATGCTTTATTGACACCCCAGGTGCTTTGCCGACAGTGAATGCCGAACGACAAGGTGCAGGTGAAGCGATCGCCTACAATTTACGAGAAATGTTCTGTCTGGATGTGCCAATTATCTGTACAGTCATTGGTGAAGGTGGTTCCGGTGGCGCCCTCGGTATTGGTGTAGGCGATCGCCTGATGATGTTTGAACATTCTGTTTATACCGTAATTACTCCCGAAGCCTGTGCCGCCATTTTATGGAAAGATGCCAGCAAAGCTCCTCAAGCTGCGGCTGTATTAAAAATGACTTCACATGACCTGAAAGGTTTGGGAATTATCGACCAGATATTACCCGAACCCATCGGTGGCGCTCATTCCGACCCCCTCAAAGCCGTTAATACTCTTAAACAAGCTCTGCTGGACAATTTGGAAGAACTTTACCGCTTAACTCCTGCCGAACGCCGCCAATTGCGTTATGAAAAATTCCGCAAAATTGGTGTTTTCACGGAAGTTTCTCATTCCTAGCCCTATAATCATAATTGATTCGTTTTGCAGCAATGCTATAATTGCCTGTGGTATGTAAAGATTTTTAACAATCTTCAACAGCCATAGGTATTAGCATTTTTGGTGTTTTAATTGACTAACTAATCAATTTTATTCCGGACAAAGAATTTCGGTAGCGAAAGTTGTATAGTCTTCTTTTACAAAACGTAAAACTGAGAACATACCTATCTTGGCAATGCAAGATTAGCAGTTGTTGAGGAAAACTTATCAGATTCTCAGAATTGTTTAATCTATTTCATTGCAAAAGTTTTGAATAATTAGGTGGCGGTGCAGTTTGGTAACCACCAAAAAAATTGGAGATAGCATGAGTGTTAGGCAAAAACGACGCGCTCTAATTACTGGAGCAAGCAGTGGAATTGGCAAAGCAACAGCATTGGCATTTGCGAAAGCGGGGATAGATGTCGCTTTGGTAAGCCGTTCTGTTGAGAAGTTAGAGGCAGTAGCAGTAGCAGCAAGGCACGCAGAGGTGACAGCGAAAGCTTATACTGTGGATCTAGCAAGTGTTGCCCAAGTACAAGAGTCGATGAGCGCGATCGCCCGTGACTTTGGCGATATAGACATTCTGGTAAACAATGCTGGCATGGGATATACAGCCACCTTGAGTGAAACTTCTTTAGCAGACTGGCAGCAGGTAATCGACTTAAATCTTACCAGCGTGTTTCAGTGTATTCTGGGGATTTTACCTTCAATGCGCGATCGCGGGCAGGGCACAATCATCAATGTCGCTTCTTTTGCCGGCAAGCAAGCCTTTGCCAGTTGGGGAGTATACAGCGTTAGCAAAGCTGGTTTGATATCCCTTTCTCAAGCTTTGGCACAAGAAGAACGCGCTCGCGGCATTCGCGTCACAGCTATTTGTCCAGGTGCTGTCAACACCGAACTCTGGGACACAGAAACAGTCCGCGTCAAACTTGACCGCGCAAATATGTTAACCCCAGAAATCGTCGCTCAATCGATTCTTCACACCGCACTTTTACCACCAGAGGCAGTTGTTGACGAATTGATTCTTATGCCCAGCAAAGGCGTTTTGTAAGTGCATCTCTTGAGGAGCAAAATTAAAAGTTAGTCGGCGCAAAATTAGAAGTTAGGAGTTGTACAGACGCGATCGATCGCGTCTGTACAGGAGTTAGTCGGCGCGGAATTAACTCATAACTCATAACTCATAACTCCTAATTCCGCTCCTCATAACTCATAACTCAAAAGTAATTCAAACTCTAACAAAGACTGACCTTTTATGACTACTGCTGGTTCCAACGGTTCCAATGCCTCTCAATCTCCTTTAATTCCCGACTTGTCAGAAGCCATCAATCCCAGACCCGATCGCAATACCCGCGACGGACGCCAACCTGATTTGCACGAACCCTCAGACGAACACATAAAGCAGATGAAGGATGCCGTGCGGTCAATTCTGGTGGGTGTCGGAGAAGATCCTGAACGTGAGGGACTTTTGAAAACACCCAAACGCGTAGCAGAAGCAATGCGGTTTCTTACCAGCGGGTACAACCAATCTCTAGAAGACCTCGTGAATGATGCCATCTTTGATGAAGGGCATAACGAGATGGTGTTAGTTCGCGATATTAATTTCTTTAGTTTGTGCGAACATCATATGCTGCCGTTTATGGGTAGAGCGCATGTTGCTTATATCCCCAACCAAAAAGTGGTAGGACTGAGTAAGCTTGCCCGCATTGTAGAAATGTATTCCCGACGCTTGCAAGTACAAGAAAGACTAACTCGCCAAATCGCCGAAGCCGTTCAAGCTATTTTAGAACCTGAAGGCGTTGCTGTTGTCATGGAAGCTAGCCATATGTGCATGGTAATGCGGGGTGTACAAAAACCCGGTTCTTGGACCGTTACCAGTGCGATGATCGGTGTGTTCCAAGATGAGCAAAAAACCCGGGAAGAATTCTTTAATTTAATTCGCCATCAAGCAGCGTTCTTTTAAGGTTAGGGGTTAGTTGTTGGTTGATAGTGGGAGCGTTGATATTTGTTAGTTTTTCTACTACCCACTAACTATTAACCACTAACTACTAACAAACAACCACGCTCCCACTAACTAATAATCATGAATCAATTACTCTAATCACTTTGTCAGTATAGAGGTTGCCATTTGGTAACTTGATAAGTAGCTGATTTTTGTTTAAGTCAAGGGTGTAAGTATACTCACCATTTTTGGCAATGTAGACATTCTTTGCTTTGTTATAAGATACCGGAATAACTAAGCGATCGCCTGATTTCTTGGTTCTTCCAACGTAGAAGCTACCTTTATTTGTGTAGCAAATACCTACATAATAATTTCTCGTTTCCACAGAGAAACCTTCTGATATATCATTGACACAATCATTAAGAGCAGCTATTTGGACTGTTTGAGGTCTAGTTGAAGCCGAAACTACTGTTGGTAAAGAAAGCAAGGGTATCAAGCACAGCAATGCACCTGCGCTAAACAAACCTAGCTTTAACATATATTGGCGATTATAATTAGATTTCATAAAATTTGTTTTTACTTGACTATAAGGCATTGACAGCAGGCGATTAAATCACCTCTAATTCTAGACTTCCCAAAAAGCAAGCACTGTTCCAGAAATAGCGAAAAATTTTTGTAGTCGGCGCAAAGAGCGCTGAAAAAGGCAATACCCTTACAGGGTATCGGGGCTTCTAGCCTGCGGGCATTTTTGACGAATATAGCGGTTCTGTTGTTGGATGCAATACACAACGATACCGCAGCTCCAAAGGACAATTCATGAATTGTCCCTACGCAATCAATGTATTTGACACAAGTGAGAACACCTATATAAAATTACCCATCCAATTGTGTTTTCGTTCGCAGTCGCGCAAACAACTGGGCTACTTTGTCTAAATCTTTATCACCAGGGGCGCGTTCTACACCGCTGGATAAATCTATACCACTAGGTTTAACTTGATTTAGAGCCTCAACAATATTATCTGGCGTTAGTCCCCCTGCTAAAAACCAAGGGCAACTAGGGTTAAATTGCTGTAGCATGTTCCAATCTAAGGTTTTACCAGTACCGCCCAACTGTTGGGGATGATAGGCATCAAGTAGCAAAGTATTCACACTTTTTGTGTAAGTAGCAGCTAATTCAAAATCTTCTAAGCTGCGTATTCGTAGAGCTTTAATAATTTCTACGTCGGGTAGAGATTGGCGCACTTGGTAGCAAAATTCAGTTGATTCGTCACCGTGTAGCTGAACACCAGTTAAACCAGAATCGGCAACAGTTTGAGCGATTTCGTCAAATGTAGAGTTAGCAAAAACACCAATTGTATCAGTAGTTTCGGGTAGTTGTGCAACTACTGCACGAATTTGCGCTGCACTGACGTAGCGCGGTGAAGATGGGACACAAATAAATCCTAGTGCTGTTGCACCTGCGTAGGCGATCGCTTGACCTTGTTCTGGTTGAGTAATTCCGCAAATCTTAACCCGCATAAAAAATTTAAATATTTGTAACAAAATTATATTAAGTTTAACTTATACAAACAATTCCTAGTTTTCTTCTTTTTTTGTCTTTCTAACTTTATAATTTTTTATGAATCGGAAGGAGATACAAACTTGATTTCATCAATCTTACTTGCAGCTGCTACGACTGTTCCCGCTACACCTGAGTGGAATCCCACCGTAGCTATTATCATCAGCGTCAGCTGTTTAGTGGCACTTTTGCTAACTTTCAAAATTGAAAAGCCTTTAGTTGGTCCTAAACTGCCTATACTGCCTATCAGCATTCCGGCATTCATCGGTGCAATGTGTTTCGGTCATGTTGTCGGCATTGGCATCGTTTTAGGATTGACCAATATCGGTAGTTTGTAAGTTTTATCACACACAGAGACGTTACATGTAACGTCTCTTTGCATGGGGATAAAGCAACTATTGTCACCCTTTCTGGGGGAGGAAGTGTAAACCTCTCCTTTGAAGGAAGACTCAGCGCTTCATCAGACGCAGCATGAATGTAGCTGTAAAAAAACGAAATATCAGTTTTCTACAGCCCTAAATAAATTTGTTCATGCAGGAGAAGCAACTATGATGATGTCGTCAATCTTATTCGCTGTTCAATCAACTGTCGCCAAGACTGGCACCGAATGGAATTGGAGTGGAACACCAGTTATCATTGGCGCTTGTGTGTTATCTCTTTTAATTATTCCCCGGATAGTTAGCCTTCCGCACGTTGGTCAGAAGATGACTTTACCTTTCCCCGAAGTATTTAATAATCCCAGCGTCGGTACATTCCTCGCTTCAATGAGTGTTGGTCACTTAATTGGCATTCCTGCGGTTTTGGGATTGACCAATATCGGCGTTTTGTAAATTTTTTTCCTTAACATATCGCAACTAACGCCCTTAAAAGGTGGCAGGTCTTTTAACCTTCGCTTGCTAATCACCGCAAGGCGATCGCCTGTTGCCTTTTTGCATTTTGACTTGAAAATGGGGCATTGGGCATTGGGCATTGGGCAGGGGGCATGGGGCATGGGGCATGGGACATGGGGCATTGGACATGGGGCATGGGGCATTGGGCATTGGGCATTGGGGAGGCAGTGCCGTGCGGAGGTTCCCTCCGTTGAGGCACCTGCCGTCATGGGGCATGGGGCATTGGGAAAGACAGATTTTCATCCTTCTTTATAAACTGCGTTATTGTCTATTCTAGAAATTGAAGGGTATGGTTTCTTTGGCGTTGCTGAAGCGGCAAAAATTATTATTTTGTAGAAAAAATAACTTAAAACTCAAATGTCGCAACAGAAGAGAGATATTTAAATTTTAAGGTGATGTAATGCAAAAAAGTTGGAAAATCGGGTCTTTGTTTGGAATTCCGCTATTTTTAGATCCTTTATGGTTTTTGATTGTGGGGCTGGCAACTCTCAATTTTGGGGTAGCTTACCTAGAATGGGGACCCGTGCTAGCTTGGAGTTCTGGAGTGGTGATGGCACTATTGCTATTTGGTTCTGTGTTGTTGCACGAACTTGGTCATAGCTTGGTTGCTAAATCACAAGGCATTAAAGTTAACTCAATTACCCTGTTTCTTTTTGGTGGCATTGCTGCTATAGAGGAAGAATCGAAAACTCCGGAAAAAGCATTTCAAGTAGCGATCGCTGGTCCATTGGTTAGCGTGACGCTGTTTTTTCTGCTGCGTGTTATAGCTTATGTGTTGCCTGACACCAGCCCAGCGAGTGTAATGGTGGGAGATTTGGCGCGAATTAACTTAGTTTTGGCGTTATTTAACTTAATTCCTGGCTTACCCTTAGATGGAGGACAGGTATTAAAAGCAGCAGTTTGGAAAGCCACAGGAAACCGCTATCAAGCTGTACACTGGGCTTCGCGGGCAGGGCAAATTTTGGGTTATAGTGCGATCGCCTTGGGATTTGTGGTAGATTTCTTTACCAGGGAATTAGCACTAGGCTTGTGGATTGCTTTATTAGGTTGGTTTGGCGTTCGTAATGCCAAAAACTATGACAGCGTGACGACATTGCAAGAAAGCTTACTTGCAGTAGTTGCGAGTGAAGCGATGACTCGTGAGTTTCGCGTAGTCGATGCTAATCAAACTTTGCGTTCTTTTGCCGACTTGTATTTATTAGAAAGCACCGCACCACAGATTTATTTTGCGGCAGCTGATGGACGTTATCAAGGGATGATTTCAATTGACGATTTGCGCTCGTGTGAAAGAAGCGAATGGGAAACTAAAACTTTACAAAGTATCGTGCATCCCTTGACAGAAATACCAACTGTTGCTGAGTCTACAACTTTAGCGCAAGTAATCAACAAGCTGGAAAATGAACAGCTAGCTTATATTACCGTGCTTTCTCCCGCCGATGCTGTCGCTGGTGTAATTGACAGAGGCGACATTCTGCGAACTGTAGCACAAAAGTTGAATTTGCGGTTTAGCGATGCTGATATTAAGCGAGTGAAAGAAGAAGGAAGTTTTCCACCTGGGTTACAATTGGGTGCGATCGCTAAATCAACCACAAACTAATAAAATGTCGGATACCGTACTTTCTTTGTAATGCATCCGACAAAAATTAATTCCCAAAAGCTAGCTTGGGAGAAGATATTATGAAAACCATTACTGACAACAGAATGGGCAAAGTTACCACCAAAATTACCGTCACTAACCGCATCGATCAAATTCTGGCAGAAAGAGGATTCATCACAGCCGATCAAATTCGTTCAATTAACTTAGAAAATGTCTTAGTTGATACTGGTGCAACTCGACTTTGCTTACCTACAAACATAATTAGTGAATTAGGACTGGTTCTTCAAGGTGAAGTAGACGTAAAAATTGCGGTGGGAGTAGAAAAAGTTCGTATCTTTAGAGAATTGAGCCTTTGTGTTGAGGGTCGAGAAGGCACTTTTAATTGTATCGAATTGCCAGCAGGTACAGACCCAATGTTCGGATTAATTCCCCTTGAGGATTTAGGTTTAGAACCTGATTTGAAAAATCAGCGATTGAGGCTTTTACCAATGGAAGGTAAGGAAACCTATCTTACTGTCCTATAAATTGATGCATTAGGGCGATGCTTACTGCTTGGAGTAATACTCAAAGTGCAAACCAACCGACTGACTCAACAAATTCAATTCATCATCGAAATCGACAAGCTAAAGCTAATTTTGCGTCAAACGCTGTTAACTAACGCTTCACGTCAAGAAAATAGTGCCGAACACTCTTGGCATTTGGCACTGATGGCAATAGTATTAGCAGAATATGCGCCGTCTGGAGTCGATCAATTGCGTGCGTTGAAAATGCTGCTGATTCACGATTTAGTAGAAATTGATGCGGGTGACACTTTCTGCTACGATGTGCAGGCAAACGAAAATAAGGCAGCAAAAGAAGAATTAGCAGCATTGCGGTTATTTGGACTTTTGCCAGTCGATCAAGCAGATGAAATGCGATCGCTTTGGGAAGAATTTGAAGCACAAAAAACGCCTACAGCAAAGTTTGCCACAGCTTTAGACCGCATACAACCCTTGCTGCACAACCAGCTTACCTCAGGTGGTACTTGGCGCATTCATAACATCACACGCGATAAAGTCATGAAACGGATCACACCAGTAGAAACAGGTGTCCCTGAACTTTGGTTCTTTATTCAGCAACTAATTGAGGATTGTGTTGCAGCTGGTTATCTGCAAGAGACTGTTGCAAAGTAAAGTTTTGTGTAAAAACAAGCGCGTTTTTAAATGCAGGTCGATGTTATAGCATAACAAACCGATGTTATAGCATAACAGACCGATGTTATAGCATAACAGACCGATGTTATAGCATAACGGGTCGATGTTATAGCATAACGGGTCGATGTTATAGCATAACGGGTCGATGTTATAGCATAACGGGTCGATGTTATAGCATAACGG
>NZ_JBPAOH010000053.1:0-42369 GCF_050875635.1 Tolypothrix sp. VBCCA 56010 | reverse complement strand
CCTGGCGGCCTACATCGCCAGCACCCGGGGCATCGGGAACGTGCAGTACCGTCTGAGGTTTGGCGATCGTTGGTTCATCGACGCCACCAACGGCACAACCGCCGGGGCGGGCACGCTGCTGCTGGATCAGCAGAAAATGGCCCTGAACTGGTACTACGACTCAAGCGTGACGGGGAAGGATTTGCCGCTCATCTCCGGCACGAGCGGACCGCTCAGCGGGGGGTGGACCGTCGACGGCGCGAACACCAACGTCTACAAGCGCACCTTCAACGTGCTGCCCAAGTGGGTTTTCTGGTCTGAAGACGATCCGGTCTATGGGCCGCTCAGCCCGGTTTTCAAAGGCAAGGGACGGGTGCTGGCCGCCGCGTCGGGTGCGATCAGGACGGCGATGAACGGCGTAGACGAAAACGCCTTCGTGGTCGAGACCGATACCAACACGATCTACGTGCGGGTTGATTCCACCCGGCTGGCGGCGATCAACAGCACGGTGCGCCTCGAGGTCGTGCTGGCCACCGGCAGCGGCGTGAAGATCACTTCGGGCGTGGACGGGTGCCGGGTCCGCGGTATACGCACGCACGGATGGGGGATGGAGAGCTTCAACAGCCAGGAATACGGCATCAAGGTGATGACCGACGGCCAGAACTGCGCCATCGTGGAGGACAGCGTTTCGCTCTTCGGACCCACGCACGCGCAGGGTCACTATTCGCCAAACGGGGGCGGGCGATGCGTCTTCAAGAACTGCGCCGCCGGCGGATGCCTCTCGAGCGCCGGGGCGTGCACCATCTGGGTGACGTACTCCCTGCTGGGCGGGAACCAGTGCGCATTTGTCAACTGCACCCCGCTCTACGGAGCGCTGGACGACGGGCAGGTCTATACGGGCGCCACCACGGTCTTCTTCGGGCACGCCGGAACGGGCTCGCCGGTGGTCTATGTCAACTTCGCCATGACGTACGGCTGCAAGGTGCGCAGGGATCTCCCGAGCGCATCGCCGGTCATCATGGCCAACTTTGACGTCGACACGCCGTCGGACCCCCTCGACCCGGCGGCGTGCCGGAACATGATCGTCAACTGCGTGCACGACGGAGGCAGCACGGCTCAGTGGGCGGCGCCACAGAAGGGCGCGGCGGTCAACAGCCAGTGGCGAGAGATGCACAACCCGATCGACAACGCCAAGGCGGGCAACGCCTGCTCGTACCACACGACCAACGCCGGCGACGTGGCGCACTGGATCAACTGCACCAACCACGTCCGGGGCGACAAGATCACCACCAAGCTCTACATGACCTTCGCATCGGGCGGGGCCGCAACGTGGTACTGGCACAGCCAAAACAGCCGGTGGCGCTGCGACCTGAAGCCCCGCGGGCAGTGGTGCGGCATCGCGCCGGACACGAAGAATCACACCGGCTCACGCTGGTACAACAACCGCGTGGAGTTCAGCGTGCACGACGTGGCGGGCGTGCCGCGCAACACCTGGGGCTTTGTCAACAGCGCTTTGTATGCGGCGGGCAACGTCTTTGTGAACTGCCAGCGCCCGGCGTTCGCCTCGTACTACGGCTATGACCAGACCGGCACGCCGATCGACTTCGCGTCGAACCCGGCCGTGCTGGACAATCGCGCCGACTTTGACGACGTGAACCCCGATCTGGAGAATATGGGCGCAAGCCCCGATTTGCCGTTCCTGGCGGTGGGTTACGACCAGGAGGGGCGGCTGCGTGTGAACGCCAAGCCCACGCCAGGCCCGATCGAGGTGCGCACGCTCTACAAAGAGACCCAGCCCGGAGGAACGCGCAAGGTTGGGTAGTTGACAGCCTCCGGCCGCGTGGTACAGTTCTCCACCTCGTCATGCGGTTATGCGGGACGCCGACGCACGGGCTCCGAAAGGACGCCCGGCTTTGCCGTTCTACACGCTGATCAACACGAAGACCGGAGAACGCAAGGAGCACTATGCCCCCATGGCGCAGGCTCCAAGCTCGCCGTGCGTGATCGACGGCACGCAGTACGTCCGCGACTTTGCGGGCGATCATGGCGCGATGGTTCCGATCGTGCGCGAGTACGGCGTCCGGGCCGCGCCCGGGAAGCTGCCGGTGAGCAACACGCTGCCGACGGTCAAAGAGCCCGGAGCGCCGGCGATCATCAACGGCCACAAGTGCATCAAGTACCCCGACGGCACCGTCACCGATCGGTTCGGGCGGCGTGTGATTGCCAATCGGAAGGACGCCGAAAGGGCCGAGGCCCTCACCGGATACAGAAAGGTCTGAACATGAACAAGTCCACTCTGCGCGCGCTGGCCGATTCGATGCGAAATCAAGACCGCCTGGTCCACGCCGATGAGCTGGTCCGTGCGATCGACGCGCTCTGTGCCGAGGAGGTTGCCGAGCCCAAGCAGCCGGGCAGTGATGCGGGCCGGACGATCCAGGACATCGCCGACGAAGGGGCGAAGAAGGCCGCGGAGGCTGAGGCCAAGGCGGAGGCCGACAAGAAAGCCAAGGCGGAGGCGAAGGCCAAAGCCAAGGCGGACGCTGAGGCAGCCAAGAAGCCCAAGTAATCCACCGGCGAAAGAACTGAGGCGAACACACTCCGCCCTTCGCATCCACCCATGACCACCAACGCCACGACAACCAGCACGCCCTCAATCCCCGGACCCGCCGCGCCCGCGTTCGACCCGCACGAACTGATCGGGCGGCGGGTCCGGTTCGTGGACTTCCGGGATCCGCTCATCCAGCGCGGAATCATCGCGGCGCGTGCCGGGTTCATCACGGGGCTTGGTGATTCTCCGGGCAGGGTGCACGTGACGTTCTTCCTCGATCCGCACCTCGAGGCGCGCGAGCAGCGTCACACCGGGGTTGCGGTCAACATCCTGCTGCTGCGCTCACGCGAAGACGGATTCGCCCTGCGAACCGCTACCCGCACGGCGCAGAACTACTGCTACCCGCACATCGACCCGATCAACAAGGCCGCATTCTTCAAGGTGTAACGCATGGCAGACCAGGACGGTCAAATCGTGCAGGGCGATCAGCCCAATCCGACCGGGCAGGGCGGTGCGAATACTCCCGCCGCTGGTTCTGCCGCGACTGCGCAAGCCGGCGGCGATGAATCCGCTGCACCGAAGGGTGCCGCCACCGTTGAGCGGAGCGATGCGGACGCGTTGAAGGAGATCCTGGGCACTGGGGCCGCACGCGAACCGGCTCCGTGGGATGAACCTGCCGCGGGTGAGGCCGATCAGGGCGGAGAGGGCGACGAGGCTGCCAAAGGTGACGGCACGGGCGAAGCCGATGCGCAGACCGGCGCCGCCGGGGATCAGCCCAAGACCAGCGACAAGGCCGGGTACGCCACCGAACAAGGCGGTAGGCCTCTGCCGCCGGCGTATGTCGCTCCCGCGTTGACGGTCCTGCGAATGCACGGCTACAGCGATGCGGAGCTCGAGACCATGACGCCGGGCGAACTGGCCCGGCGGACCTGCGCCGTAGCGCGCGATGCGCTCGGGCGATCGGGCGTGTTCGAAAAGGACGAGCTCGATTCGATGAACCTCAGCACCCTGCTGAGCAAGGGCCTGAAGCAGGCCCGCGTGCAGGCGAATCGTGACGCGGATTACCGCGATCTGACGCGGCTGCGCCGTGATGCTGCAAGCACAAAGCAAACAACCACACGCCCCGGTACCGGTGACACGACCGCCCGGGGCTCATCCACCGCCGCCGGACGTTCCGGGAGGGCGAACTCATCTGTATCGGATCGGCCTGGGACAGACCCCCAGATTGTCGAGCGGTACACCCGACTGATCGATGAATCGGTCGTTGACCCGCGCGCAGCCGATGAGCTCCGCGGGCTGGCTCGTGAACTGGTCAATGCCAGCGCAGCGAGCCAGCAGGAAACCCGAACCACCGAGGCTTCGCCGAGCGCGATCGCCGAAGAGGCCGGGCGGCTGTTCAACGAAACCGCTCAATCGCTGTCGGAGCAGTTCCCCGCCCTGAAGACCCATTCGGGTTTGCAGGCGATGGTGACGCGGATGAACCGCCTGGACCCCGACGGATTTCTCGTCGGTGATCCCAAGGCGTTTCTCGATCGCTTCCAATTCGCCTGCGAGCTTGAGTTTGGGCGGGATTCCGTGCGTTCGGCGCAGACCAAGCTGCTCGAGCGGAGCAAGGCGAACGCGGACGGCCAGCCCAGCAGGCCCAAGATCAGCACCACGACTCAGCCGATGACTCGGGAACGCTACGACGCCATTGCGGCGCGTGCGGCCATCGAGTCCAACGGCGACGAGGAGCTGTTCAAGCGCATGATGGCGAAGGTGCCGGTGCCCGCACAGTCTTGATCCATCGGGGCGGATTGATCGGCGTGAACGCGGAGGAACCGCGTCATGTCATTCACCGAAGCTCAGTTTCGCACGTTCTTCGCCACCCAGCGCGGCAAGGCCCTCTTGCCCAAGGATCTGTACCTCTCGCTCATCCAGCAGCGCAGCTACGCCACCACGTGGCTGCTCAAGGGGCGCGAGAAGGATCTGATGGCCGAGATGGGGGGCCCGAACTTCATCATGTCCCTCTCGGCCGGTTACGGCGTTGCGGGCGGGGCGATCAACCCCGGCCAGAAGCGCAGCCCGAACATCTCCAGCGACCAGCGCAACCGTGTGCTGGCGCCGCGGTTCTACGAATCGCACGTGGGGTGGACCGAGCAGGAGATCATGCTCGCCCAGGGGGCCGACGCCGAGGCGATCGTCCGCTACGCGGATGTCGTCGAGGGCAACCGCTTGCTCAAGTGCCTCGACACCATCGAGGACGTGTGGTTCAAGCGGCCGGATTCCTCGCTGATGGAGAACCCGGATCCGGCGTCGAACACTGCGCCGCTGGCGTACTCGATCCCGGCGATCCTGACCGAATCGGCCAACGGTTTGCCGCCGGCCTACACGACGGCCACCGGCCCGGTGTGGAACGCCGCGACGGTCGGCGGCTACGACCCGACGCTGCTGCCGGACGACAAGCCCCAGCGTGCCACGTACGACTCGGCGGCGTGGAACAACGAGGAGACGGGCATCCTGCCCGCCTTCGACCTCATGCTCGAGAACATGACGTACGAGCCGTTCAGCTTGGCCGCCAAGGCGGTCAAGCCCTCGGACATGAGCACCGTGACGGTCTTCACCAACACCGACGGGCGCGTGAAGCTCACTTCGCTCTACCGCGGCAAGCAGGACATGTGGGAAGACCCCAACGACGCCAACCAGGGGATGCCCAAGATCGGCGGCGCCTCGATCGTCAAGATCAGCAAGCTCGACAAGGAGTATCTGGATCAGAACAACGGCGGGCCAGGCGGTGCGGCGCAGTACACCGAGCAGCCGTACCCGAAGGACAAGCCGCGCTTCTTCTTCTGGAACAACGCTTTCGGCGGGCCGCGGTTCAAGGGCTCGAAGAACGACCTGTTCAAGGCCAAGGCGCCGAAGGACGGCGGGATCGAGTACCCCGACACCACCGTGGTCTACACGCGCTTCATCATGCAGCTCGTCTGGTCGCTGCGCAATCGCCACGGCATTGTCTGCCCGCAGTGATTGCCGTTGATGACCTCATCCCCCGGCCCTCGCACGCCGCGGCGCGGGCCGGGGATTGCCTTTGCGGCGCGTTCACAGGCATCGATCGATTGCAGTTCTGTCTGAAAGGTTTGAACCATGAAAGACCTCATCCAGTTCGGGCCCGGAGATTCGGGCAACCCGGAGTTGGTGACGGCGACGTACCGCCAGCCCAACGCCGATACGCTCAACACGGCCTTCAACACCATCAACGCCGGCGTCGTCGTGGTTTACGACGAACGCCAGCGCGGCAAGGCCACGCTGAGCGGCACCACGCGCACAGTCGTGGGCGGCACGCCGGACTATTCGGCGGGTAACGGCCCCAACACGCCCGTCGGCAACGTCACGGTGCTGGACTCGTCCAACCCCGTGGCGGCCAGCAGCCCCACCAAGGCCTCGCGGGCCAAGGCGCTGGTGTATGTCGGCGGCAAGGCGCTGAGCAACGGTCAGGAAGGCCAGTTTGTCAAGGAGGGCATCGTGCAGGCCCTTCTGAGCGGCGCGGCCGATCCGGGCGATCGGTTGTCGCTCGATATCTCGGGCGCGACGGCGGCCACCGCCGGACGCCTGAAGGTGGCGGCGGCGAACGACATTGTGCAGGCGGTCTGCCGCCAGAAGGCCAGCGGCGCGGGCAAGTACTTCGTGGAGATGCTCGCAACTCCGTACCAGACCACCACCGCCGGCAACGCCTGAACGGTCTCTACTCACTCTGACAACATCTGGGGCGGGGACACACGTCCCCGCTCCTCCCTCGTCACGGCCTTGCGGGCTTGTCGCTCTCAGGGCCGTTTGAAAGTGAAAACCCCATGAGCATGAACGCCGGACAGATCATCGAGATGATGAAGCACGCTCTGGGGGCCAAGCCGGACCCGCGGCTGAACCTTTACCGCACGCTCAACTCGGCGGGCATCAAGCTCGTTTCGGCCCACCGCTGGAGCTGGCTCGAGAACGCCGAGGCGTTGATTCAGTTTGCCGCCGGGCAGGAATCGGCGGATCTGCCGGCGGACTTTGTGATCCTCAGCGCCCTGGCACGCAAAGGGCAGGGCAGTGCGGTGCGACCGGTGACGCTCGAGCGCATCGTGACGCTTCGCGCGAGCTCGTCGTCCCTCTCGGGCGGGCTGGTGACGCACTACGCGGTCTCCTCGCGGCGGCTCTCCTCCGGCGCCGTCGTGGGCACGCTGCACGTCTGGCCCACGCCCTCGGCGGCGATGACCCTCAGCATGGTCTACCAGCGGGGCTGGGCCGACATTGCGGACAACGACGCGGGCGCCGTGCCGGGTGTGCCCGCGCAGTTCTTCCCGGCCCTCATGCACAAGGCACGCGCGGAGGCGCTGCTGCTGGAGAACCAGACCGAGGGGGCCGACGAGGCGGCGTATCAGAAGGAACTCGCCAAGCTCATCCACGAGGACGGTCTGCGGCAGATCGAGATCGGGCCGTGGCGCGGCGGGGCGTCGAAATACGAGCGGTGCGACGGCGACGGGGTGTCTTTCGAAAAGATCACCTGGAACTGAATGGCGAAGCAGAACCGTTATCCCGTGACGATCGCCCTGCCGTTGCGCGGGGTTGACGTCTCCATGCCGGCGCACCAGCAGCCCGAACTGACCTGCCGCGATGCTCGCAACGTGCGGGTGCGCAGCGCCGAGGACGGCAGCGCGTACCTTTCCCCGCGCGAGGGGTACGAACGGCTCTTCGGCACGGCCGCGGGCAGCGCAACCCCGACTGGGCGGCGTGTCAACGCGGCCGTGCCGGTGCCACGCACGATCGTGCTCCCCCCGGAGGTCACCGGAACCAAGCAGGCGATCAACGACGACCTGACGGGCTACCCCGCCGGTGGCAACGGGGTATGGCTGGCGGCGGACTTCCGCGGTGCCTACACGATCTTCCGCAAGCCCGAAAGCGGAACGGGGCTGGCGTGGGTGCTCGGCCCGAAGGTCGGCGACGTGCGGGCGCAGCTCGCGTACAACCAGTTTGCCGCCAGCAGCCCGATCTGCAAACTCTTCTGCGCGGCGGGGAACCTCACGGCCGACGGGGCCAGCGGGGTGGCGATCGCGTATCCCACGACCAACGAGATCGAGGTGGACCTGTGGGCCGACAGTGAAGTTCTGGGCAATATGTTCCAGGCCTTCGGGGTGGATGGCATCGGCCCGTTCGTGCGGGGGTCGGGTGATCTCAAGTCGTTCATCACCTGCTATTTCGAGTGGACCGGACAGGCCAACGTGGTGCGGCTGGCGATCGACAAGCACGACAACGGCGCGGTGACGCGGTTGGCCACCAGCCAGCGCGAGTTTCAACTCCGCGGGCTCTTCGGGGCGGCGCAACAGAGCACCTGCACGATGAAATTGACCGCCACCGGCACGCAGGTTGTCGCCACGGTCAATTGGCCCGAGGGGGCTGCCGGCGGGGTGATCGAAACCCTGTCGATCGACAACACCGACCTGGCGAGCCAGAACCGCGGCGGGGTGACGCTGCGGACCAACGCGGGGAGCGGGGCCGAGCCCGGGCGCTCGTTCCGGCGCCTCGCCTACACCCGCGTGCTGCCGTACGCCTACAAGGTGGCGCCCAACGGCGAACTGCGGGCCGCGCTGGTGCCCAATCAGGCCAGCCCCAACGTGTGGTTCCTGCCCCCGAACATCTCATCGAGCACGCACGCGGCGGGGATTGCCAACCTGCCGGTGAAGACCGACGGCGGGGCGCTGGGCATCGCCTACGGCGCGGCGCAGAACTTCACCACCGCCAACACCTCAACCGAGCAGCTCACCGCGGCGGCCGGATTGGGCACCACCCGCGACACCCGCACGCAGGTGATCGCGCCGACCGCAACGCCGGCGGGCATTCTGGCGGTGGACGTCTTCCACCGCGACATTGCGGCGGGGGTCGATACGGTCAACCCGGTCTTCAGGCTGACGAGTGATCACCGGTACATGATCCGCATCGAGCTGGAGCGCCAGATCGACGCCACGATGCTCCAGCACAAGCAGAGCGGGATCACCAAGCTCGAGGTGGCGGCCGTTTGGGATAACGGCGGCACGCGGACGCGCACGAGCTTGGGGGCCTTCACGTTCACCACCGCGGGGAGCCTGGGCCAGCCGATCTTCAACATCAACACCCCGGTGCGGTTCACCCACACCGGCACGGTGATCAAGCTGCTGGTCAACGGCGTGGAGATGTTCAGCTACGACTACTCGACGTCGGGCTCGTGGGCGGCGGTCTCGGCGGGGATCGGAGCGGGGACCAATGCGGGCGTCGACATCGGTTCGCAGGGCCTCGGAGACGCCGCGGCGGCGGGGTATCGCATCGTCGACCTGACACCGCCGCCGATCACCCCGGTGAGCGAGGGGATCGACATTGTGGTCGTGACGCCCGGGGCGGCGCAGGTCGGCCAGCTTGAAAACCTCCCGGCGGGGCTTTCGGCCATCACGGCGGAGGGATCGGCCTCGCCGGCGGACGCGGAGATCGTTTGGACGCTGCTGTTCAACAAGGTCTACATCGTTGACGGAGCCTCTACGCTGGTGATCGACCCGATCAAGCGGACGATCAAGCCGCTGGTGGCTTCGCGCGGGGTGGTTCCGGCGAATGGGACGTGCCGGGTGGCGGCGACGTTCCGCGGGCGGTTGGTGCTCGCCGGTGCGCAGGAGAACCGGCCCGGTGGGATCCTGTCGGCGGTGGGGCAACCGGACAACTTCGATCTGGGGTTCGGCTCGGAGGCCACGAGGGCGAGAACTTTCAGCCCTGCGGACGCCGGGCAGCCCAGCGAGGGCATCCGGGCGCTGATCCCCTTCAGCGACGATTACATGCTGGTGGGGTGCGACTCGAGCATCTGGGTGCTCGAAGGCGATCCCGGCGCCGGGGGTGTGCTGCAAAACGTCAGCTATCAGACCGGGATCATCGGCCCGCGGGCCTTCTGCTTCTCCGAGACCGGCGTGATGTTCTTCCTGGGCAGCGGCGGGCTGTGCGTCATGAAGGGAACGCGGGTCTATGAGCCGGTGGGCTCGCGGCGTCTGGGCGGGCTGGTTGACCGGCTCGATATCAACGCCACGCGCGTGGGCATGGTCTACGACCCGATCTGTCAGGCGGTGCACTGCTTCCTGACGCCGAAGAACGGCGGCAGCGGGGTTCACGCGGTCTATCTGGTCCCCGAGGACGCTTTCTGGCTCGACGATGTGCCGGCTGGGTATGACCCGCTCTGCGTGGCGCAGCTCCCCGGCGCGGCTCCGAATGACCGGCGATTTATCATCGGCTCGGCGGACGGGTATTTGCGCCGTCCAGCGGGCGGGTTCTCTGACGACGGGCAGGAGATCCGGGCCTACCTGCGATTCCCGCCGGTGGAGATCAGCGACGGGATGAACCGCTCGATGGCGCGGGAGATCCAGGCCACGCTTGGGGCTGGGAGCGGGCCGGTCGATTGGGCGTGGCTCACGGCCGATTCGTGCGAGGGGATCGGGGCGGTGCCGACCAGCGAGGCCCGCATCTCAGGGACGTGGCAGGGTGATGGGTATCAGGAGCCCGTGGGCATGCGCGAGGGTGGGGCCGCGCACCAACTGGTGGTGTCGCGCACGAGCGGCGAAACGCGGTTCCGCATCGCGCGGCTGGTAGCCCTCTTCGAAGGGCTGGGCAGGAGGCTCAAGGGTGAGTAGGTTCGGGGCACTCAACACGCTCTCGCGGGTGCGGCGGACGTTCAACGGCGCCGATGCCCGCGTGCCCGCGCAGATTGACCGGGCGGTGCTGCCCGACCGTATTGCGCAGGTGGCCAACGCGGGGTGGATCGGGCAGGAGGTTGATTTCTCGATCATTCAGCGGGGTGTTGGCGCGACGGCCACGACGTGCGATCTGGTGTTGGCCGAACTGCCGGCGGGCTCGATCGTCCACGAAGGGCTGGCGGCCAACACGCAGGTGTGGGAGAACGACGCGGCGACGGGAACGCTGACCATCGAGGTGGTGGTGGGGTTCGGCGATCCGTTCACGCCGGCGTCGATCTCCCCGTTGCCCTCGATCTCGGTGCGCGGGGTGGCGGCCTATGGGGCCCAGAGTTATCAGGTGGCGGGAAAGTCGAGCCTCGAACTCAGCAAGCCCCTGCTGGTGCTGCTGCGATTCACCACCGACGGGTGGCTGCTCAACACGTTGGCGAGCGGATCGGTTGTCGCGGGGCTCTTGGTCTCGCGTCCGCTGGCGGCCTTTGCGCTCAAGCGCTCGGCGCTGCAGGCGTTGAGGAACAGCACGGGCGGAGGCGGTGGTGGCACGGTTGGCGTCGGACCCGGGGGCGTGGTGTCGGGCGAATCGGTCTCGGCCGCCGAGACGGTGCTGGTCGGCGGGGCGGGCGAGGATGAACTCAAGGGCGCGATCGAGTCCCTCTTTCGTGCATGAAGGGAGCTGTATATGGCTGGCAACACGGGCGGATTCTGGAACCTTGCGGCGGGCGATATTCTCGGTGGGGCGGGGTCGCTGGCGTCCATCGGGATGGGCGTGTACGGCATGCAGCAGAACGCCAAGGAGGCCAAGCGGGCCCGTGAGGCGGCCGAGCGACGGCAACTGCTCATGCTCGATCTGGCGCGGCGATCTGGCCAGGCCAGCAAGGGGGCCAACGCGGCGGCGGCCGAGCAGGAGATGGGTGGGGCTGAGCAGAGCGCGATCAATCGCGGTCTGTACAACTCCAGCGTGCTGGACTCGCTGAAGGGGGCGGTGACGGAACGGCAGCGGCGGGCCGATCTGGCGGTCGACGAGGGCACGATGCGGGCCCAGATGGGTGTACTGGCCGACACGCAGGAGGTCGGTCCGGACCCCGGGGCCAGCATGGCGGCGGGCCAGGCGGTGGGGCAGGGCATCTACGGCCTGACCTCGCTGGCGCCGACCTCGCGCGAGCTGGAGCGGCGGGGGGAGATCGAGGCGATCCGGCGTGACAACTCCGATCTGGTCAAGGCGCAGATCCGGGCGCTGAACGGCGGGGCCGAAGACGGCGGCGGAGCGGTGGAAGGCCCGTACGGGATGCCACGACGACCGGCGCGGCGGCCGGTGCGCCAGCGCGGGCTCGAGGGTGCGGCGTACGGCGGCGGCCCGTACGGCGGGCGGCGCGGCGAGTATTGAGCGTCGGATCGAAGGGCGAAACGGGACGCGGACAACGACGGGTTTGCAGAGGAGCGTTCGGCATGGCCTACATCTTCCACTACGGTGATCCGCGGGGTGACTTTGCGGTCGGGCTCGCGCAGGCCTATGGGCAACAGGTCGCGCAGGCGGCCCAGCGGCGGCAGTCGCTCGACCAGCAGTCGCTGGCGGGGCAGCTCGAGCAGGCGCAGGGCCAGCTTGCCCGGACGCAGGAGATCGGGCTCCGCGGGGCGATGAGCCGGCGCGAGCGGGCCGATCAGCAGGCTTTCACGCGCGAGCGCGACGCCACCGAGCAGCAGAATCGGCTTGCCGCGCAGGCCAATCAGTTTCAACTGCGCCAGACGGCGGACGACCAGGAGCGGGCGTTGCGACGGACGCAGTACGGCGAACTCATCAAGCGCTTCCCCGAGATGGCCCAGGACCCCGAGGCGGCGATCGCCGAACTGGATTACCTCGAGGGGCGCGGGCTGGGGACGTTTCAGAGCATCCGTGCCCGGCGGGAGGCCGCGGCGGCCAAGCAGGGCGAGATGCGGCAGCGCGGGGAGGCGGCGGCGAATCTGTATGACGTGAGCGCCGCGATGCCGGATGGTGTGTTGCCGGCAGATCAGGCCGGGCCGCCCACGCCCGAGGGACAGGCCGGGCTCGCTCGCCGCGGGGCGACGATGGAGATGCTCAGGACCAATCCGGCGCTCATCACCTCGCCGGGTATCCGCAGCGAGATGGGGACACTCACCCCCGGGGAACGCAACTCGGCGGAGAGCCTTGAACTGCGACGGAGGCAGGAAGAGCGGCTTGAGCAGCAGGCGGCGGCGAGCGATCCGGTCTTCCGCGAGCTGCGGACGCAGCGCGACCTGGCGAGCCGTGAACTTGCCCGGGCGCTGGGCAACAAGTTCCTCGGCGCCGACGAGCTTGCCGCCGCTCAGGAAAAACTGCGGGCCGCTCAGGAACGCGTCGACGAACGGCTCAACCAGTTGCAGCCGCCCGCGCCGAACCCCCGGCTGCAGCAGCCGGGGATGGGCGGGCCTGGGGCCGGAATGGGCGGCAGCGGGGTGGGCCAAGATGGGCTTGGTTCACCCTCTGCCGCCTCCGTCGCCGCCGCGGGTGGAATTGCCGACGGAACGGGATCCGTGATGGGTACGCCGGGGGCGGTGGGGGCGGCGGGTGGTGCGTTGCCCGATCTGATCACACTGAAGTTGCCGGATGGCAGCGCGGACGAAGTGCCGCAGGCGTTTGTTGCGGATTTATGGAGATTGGCAGAGTCGCAGTTTGGTGTTCAGCAGTGGCCCACCATGACGGCTCAGCAGCGAAAGCAGGTTGTGGATCGGCTGTGGCTGGAACGAAAGGTGCGGATGGGCAAGGCATCGCGCGAACTGCTCATGCCGCAAGCTCCGCCGGTCCAGAACAGCCTTGACGAGATCACCCGCGGCATGATGGCGGGCGGGCAGTAACCGCGATTCGAGTTCAGAAACGTCTGTTTTTCATGCACTGGTTCATGCACACCACCCTTTTTCAAGGATCACCCCATGCCGACCGTCACGAACGTTCTGACCACCAGCACCACGATCGGCGGGGAAGACCTGCGGATCAGCCTCAACCGCACGTTGGCGGCGATTACCCAGAAGGTGAGCGATTCGGTCATCACGCTGCCGGAAGGTCAGGCCTCCACCAGCCCAACGACCCTGTGGGCCGCGGCGACGCACGGGGTGGCGACGAACCCCCAGCCCGAGACGTTCAAGCTGGCGGTGCTGATCGTCGACCCCGACGGGGAACTGCCCACGAGCCTGCCGATCGACGTGGAGATTGCCAGCACGCGGCACAACTCCACCACGGTGGACAAGGTGGTGCGCGAGGTGCGGCGTGAGACGCCGCTGCTGATTGGTTCCAGCGTGAGCGGGCAAAGCATCAGCGAAGTCGGCGACGGCACGGACCTGTTCGCTCTGCTGAACGGAACGACGCCGACGAACCCGCCGCGCGTGACGCGGATTCGGGCCCGGAACCCCAACCCGGCGGCCAGTGGCGCAAACAACGTCAAGGTGCGGTTGGTTGTGCTGGCGTGATTTTCGGCTTCGTGAGTTTGAATGCCCACATCGTCAGGCCAACGACCGGCCATCCGACCAGCGCCGAACCGTACGTCAGGGTTGGACCGAACCACTCTCCGTAGAACAACGGCACAATCGGAAAGAACAGCGGAGCCGGTGTAAGTGGCACGCTTGCCGCCGAAACCCAAAACCATCCCCAATGCGGAGCGACCGTTTGCATGCACAGCCAGTACCCGTACAAGCTGACGATGCCAAAGCCCATTATGAAAACGAAAGTCAGAGCACATCCACACATGTCTGAAAGCGGGATGGGCTCGTTTGATTTCATGGTTGATACTCGCGCCGACTAGGGCTCAATGCCTTTCCAGATGAACCCACCAACCACCAGCACAAACGCGACGTTCCAGAGCGACGACGACCAATCGACCACCGGGGTCGGAGGCGGACGGTATTGCGAGAGCAGGAGTTGCCGATGAGCGACCGAGCATTGAAAGAAGGGCGGCGGGGTGACGAAGACCCACGCACGCTCACGCTCAAAAACGGCAGACTCATGGTCGTTCAGCGGAATGAACCGGTACCACTCGGATCGTGGCGTATCGGTGGAAGGGAAACCCTCGGAAGGTGGAAGCGACACCTCGCCGGTCATCACCTGGAAGCGCGGATCGTCGTACGTCCACTTGGGGTAGATCCCGGCGCGAAACAGCAGAATCAGGGCCAGCAGCACGACCCACAGACGTTTTTCTCTGAGCAGCCGCGAAGATCGAAAACCCGAGAGTTTCATGAAATTTGTCGTCGTTGTGAAGCGCCAAAGAGCAGGCCGCCCAGACCACAGCACACCACACCGGCCAGCGCAAACGAGCGGGTGGCGGGCCAAAGAGGGGCTGGTGTTGACATCATGAGCCGATCGAGCTTGGCGAAGCCGTCTTCTTTGAGCACCTTATCCGCCAAACGATCGATCGGATCTTTCGAAGGTGGTGGCGTGAAATCGCGGCCTTCGTACCACGCCCATCGGGGACCGGTTTCCAACGTCGTGCGCGATTCAAGGTAAGCGAAGACCAGAAGGCTCAGGCCTGTGAAGAGCGAGGCAAGCCCAAGACCTCGGAGCAAACGGAAAGCAGCTTCCATAGATCGAAAGGTACATCATGGCTACATTCCCCGCAATCCCAACCAGCACCCCAACCGATCCGTTTGGGGCGTTGGATCAGCAGTTGTTGAATGGTGATCCCTTCGATCGTCTTGATGCACAGCTGCGCAGGGAAAACCCTCAAGAGTCCGCCCAGCGGGCTGCTAGGTTTATGCAGGAACAGCGGGCCATGGGGGAGTTGGCACGCTCAAACACCGGGATGCTCAGCCCTGAGCGGTTCCGCCAGCTTGTGCCGTCGACACCCGCCGAACGGGCCGAAAGTGACCGCGCCACGGCGATCCGTCGGGCCCAGATGCCTTTCATGGCCCAGGTGGGCGATGAACTGATCGCCGGGGCGGGCGACGTGGTGCGCGACACCGCGCGGTCGGTCGAGATGCTTGGCGGAATGGTCAGCCCGCGGATCGGGGAGGACTTGCGGCAGACCGCCGCGAAGGTGGCCCAGAATGCCGACGAGTACAGCCAACTTGCCCCCACGCCCGAGGGGGCGGGGACGGTGCGGGGTGTTCTGCTCGGTGCGGCGCGTTCGGTCCCGGGGCTGGCGACGCAGATGGTCGCCGGGCAGGGGGCGGGGATGATCTTCCAGAATGCCCCGAAGCTGGCGGGGTTTGCGGCCTTCGCGGGGACCGCCGCGGCGCCGGTGGTTGGGCAGACCTTCCAAGAGGCCCGCTCGGCGTGGCTGGATCGCGGCGCGGACCCCGCCACGGCCGAGGAGATGGCCCGCACGGAGGCGCTGGTGGCCGGTGGCGTCACGGTGGTGACCAACAAGCTGCCGTTCGACAAGCTGGTGATGAAGAGCCCCGAGGCGCAGGAAGCTCTGCGGTCGTCGGTCACGCGGGCGATCAAGCGATTCGGGGCTGGTGCGGTGGCGGAAGGCTCGCAGGAAGTGCTCGAGCAGGTGGGGCAGGATCTGGCGCAGTACACCCTGCGGCAGGACAACAACGCCTTCGGCGACAAGGGCGTGATGGGGTACGTCGGCGGCACGCTGGTGCCGACCTTCGGCAGCGCGGCGATCGCCGGCGGCACGCTGAACGTCGCGCGTGGCGGGCAGGGTCTCGATGCGGGCGAGAGGAAGTACACGGGGCCGGACGGTGTTGAACGCACCATCACGGCCGAGCAGGCGGCGCAGCTTGACGAGCGGGCCCGGATGAACGAACAGAGCCGCGTGGAGCGGGAAGGGATGGGGCTGGAACCCTCCCGGCCCGAGGACCTGCTGAGGCGGCGGGCGCTTGGCGTTGGACCCTCAGCGGCGGGGACGACGGCGGAACCGGCGGCGACGGCGAACGGGGGGCCGATCGTCGGGATCGATGGCCGTTCCGTCGTCGATCAGGCATCGCAGCAGCAACCACAGAATCGACAGCAACCACAGCAAGGACAACCCTCCCCAGCGTCACCACCCACGCTCGACCAGCTCAGCAACGCCGACCTGGCGCGGCTGGCGGAGATGAACGGGATCAAGCCTACCAAGAACCGCGTCACGATGATCGGGCGGCTGCGCGAGCTTGGGGCCGATCCGGCGGACCTGGGCCCACCGGCTTTACAAACGCCCCCGGCGGCTGACTCCGCTTTACAGCCCGTGGAAAGTGGGCAAGCGGCCAACTCTCCGGCAACTCCGGAGAGTTCAACGACTGTTGAATCGGCGGGGCCCGAGTTCAACCAAACGGGCCAAAACGAGAATTCGACCGCACCGATGGGCACCACGGCGTTCGATGAACCCAACCCGCAGGCCGAGCGCCGCACACCACCCCCGCCCTCGTCAACCCCACCCGCCACCCTTCCACCCCCGCAACGGGAGGTGCGGTTTGTGGAGCCCCGGGCCGGGCGGGAGGCGATGAGCCCGGAGGAACAGGAGGCCGTGCGGCTGGTGAGCAGCCTGAGCGAGACGCCGGTGCGGTTCATCGGGGCCGACGGGGAAGAGCTTGGCGGGGCCAAGGGGCTGTATGTGCCGGGTGAAGAGGGGCGGGCCGGACGGATCTACATCTCGGACGCGGAACGCAAGGGACGCCTGCCCGGGCTGCTGCCCGACCGCGAGAGCTTTGGGGCCGAGGTTCAGGCGATCGCCGAGCGGATCGGCAGCGTGGGCGAAGGGGAGAGCGGTCTTGGCGAGCGGGCGTGGGCGATCGAGCAGGAGCGGCGGCGGGCCGTGCGGGCCGACCCGATGACCGCCACCGCGCTGCACGAGGTGACGCACGCGCTGGCGGAAGAGCAGCCGTACCTGGTCGAGCAGCTCGCCGAGACGCTTGCTCCCGAGGTGAGCGCCGCGGCGCACGGGTACATCGCCGACCTGCGGCGGCTGGCGCAGCAGTGGGTCCGCAAGGGGGCGGGGAGTACGGTGGGGAGCGCCGCGCGGGCGAACGCCGAGCGGACGGCCCGGGGGCTGTACGCCGAGGCGAACCGTCTGGAAACCCAGCACCGCCAGATGATCGAGGCCAACACGCCGTACGCCAGCGACCTCATGCAGGAGGGGGTGGCGCGGCTCATGGAGGCCCGGGCCGACGGGCGCGGGGTGGCAAGCCTCTACCGGGCGGCGACGAACCAGGGCATTTTGCAGCGGGCGATGAACCGCATCCTCAACCTGCTGGCCAAGGTCGGCCTGGGGGACCGGATCAACGCGCAGCTCCGCAAGGCCCTGACGGACGCGGCACGCTACATGGAGCTCAAGCGGACGGGGGATGCGAAGCTGGGGGTGACGAGCGAGACACAGACCGCCACCGCGACACGTGAGCCGCGCGGGCGGGGGCGGATGGCGCCGGGGCAGGTCGATCAGCAGGGCGGGACCGAGCCGACGCCCGAGGAGCTTGCGACCGTCGAGCGGGCGGTGAAGACCGCCGTGAGCGAGCGGGGGCAGGGGCGGAATGTCGGGCGGCCCGAACTGGCCAACCCGGGGCTCAACGAGGAGGCCCGGGGGCTGGTGGACGCGGCGGATCGGCTCCGCAAGGACGCCAAGGAGCCCGAGACCCGCCGGCAGGCCGAGGCGTTCGCCGAGGGTTCGAAGATGCTCAGCGGGGACTACGCCGGGACGCGGGAGAAGATCATCGCCAAGGCGCGGCGGGGAGAAGTGCTGACCGACGCCGAGACGGCCGCCGCGAAGGCCATCACGGACAGCGAGGGGTGGGCCGCGGTGGTCAGCGGGGACGCCAAGCAGCTTTGGCGGGCGATGCAGTTCGCCGAGGCCTATCGGGCCACCGGGACCGCCGCCGGGCGGGCGCTGGCGATCCGGCGCGATCAGATCATGAGCCCGGCCGAACGGGCGCGGGCCCAGATCAGCGAGGCCCTGCTGTACCCGGACAACTTCGCCGTGGCGGCGTTGAAGCGACTGCGGGCCGCGCGCGAGAGCATCATCGAGCAGCCAA
This sequence comes from Tolypothrix sp. VBCCA 56010, assembly GCF_050875635.1. Taxonomy (NCBI): domain Bacteria; kingdom Bacillati; phylum Cyanobacteriota; class Cyanophyceae; order Nostocales; family Tolypothrichaceae; genus Tolypothrix; species Tolypothrix sp. VBCCA 56010. Next base: position 24,192 of record NZ_JBPAOH010000053.1, on the reverse strand, counting down.
CAACCACCGAGCAACAGAAGATCGACAGGCAGGAAAAGCTCGACGCGGTGGACCGCAAGATCCGCGATCAGGCCCGAAGGGTCGCAAAGAAGCGGGCGGAGGTGATCCAGAACCTGCGGGGGCTGGGGATCAACATCGAGACCCTGACGGACGCGCAGCTCACCGATGTGGAGTTCGTGGCGCGGATCACCAAAATGGCCTCGATCGCGGGGGCCGACTGGTCGGATCGGATGTACGAGTTCTGGATCAACTCGATCCTCTCGGGCTGGCAGACCCACACGGTCAACATCGTGGGGACCAACATCTACGGGGCGTGGGAAGTCTGGGCCCAGCGTGCGCTGGAGGCGGCGGCGGGCAAGGCCATCGGCAACAAGAACGCTCCGGTGTTCGGCGAATATGCGGCGATGATCGCCGCCATCCCCTCGGCGGCGGCCCAGACGGCGCGGAGGACGCTGCGGGCGTTGCGCACAGGGGTGCCGCTCTTCGAAGACGAAGTGATGGGCACCGTTGGGGAGTCGCTGGCGAAGATCGAGCAGGGACGCGGCGCCAAGATCGCCGGGGTGAAGGGCGAGATCGTCCGCATTCCGACGCGCATGCTGGCGGTCGAAGACGACTTCGCCAAGTCGTGGATCGGCACGCTTGAGGCGCACGCCTACGCGTACCGGCTGGCGACCCAGAAGGGCCTGAAGGGCCGCGAACGGTGGGCGTGGGTGAATGAGAACGTCAACAGCATGAACCCCGAGGTGTGGGGGCACGCGGTGGACTATGCCAAGGAGAAGACGTTCAACAACGAGGCGCAGGGGCTGGCCACGCTGGCGCGGCAGATCCGCCGCGGCGTGCCGGGGGCGGCGTATGTGCTGCCGTTCATCAACACCCCGCAGAACCTGTTTGTGCGGGCGATCGAGAAGACGCCGTTTGGTGTGCTGATCAAGGGCCTGAAGGCCCTGGCGGTGCACAGCGGGGCGATCAACTGGCACCCGTCGACGGTTGGGTGGACGTATGACAAGAGCGAGGCCACGCGGGACATCGCCAACGCGATCTTTGCGGCGGCCATGACGGCGCTGATGTGGGAACTCACCGAGCCGGGCGAAGACGATTTGCCGATGATCACCGGGAGCCGCACGCCGAGCCAGGGCGGCGGGCCCGACACGGCGGGGCTTGCCAACCGGACCGCGCCGCCGATGAGTATCAGGATCGGCGGGACGTGGTACAGCTACGGACGCCTCGACCCGTTCAGCACCATTCTGGCCACCACGGTGGACGGAATGAACGCCGTACGGGCGGTGGGGCAGGGGGGAGATCCGATCACGCCCATCGCGGGCACGATCACGAGTCTCAAGCAGTCCGTGATGGATCGCACGTTCCTGCAGGGCGTCGGTGATCTGGTGCGGGCGATCGACGACGTGGGGCCGAACCCCAAGGCGATGGTGCGGTGGGGGCAGAACTTTGCGGTGTCGTGGGTGCCGAACATCGTGCGCTCCACCGCGCGGGCGACCGACGAGAACGTCCGTAGCAGCCGCATTGCGGCCGATCCGGGGTCGCCGTTCTGGAACGAGGCGCTGCTACGCCTTCGGCAGGGGGCATTGCCCGCGCCGGGGCTGGGCAACGCGCCGCCGATTCGCTATGACCTGTGGGGGCGCGAGATGAAGAACGCCCCGACGGGGAACCCCGCGACGGACTTTGTGTATCGGCTGCTCAGCCCCGTGCAGGCCCGGCAGATCCCCGACGATCAGGCCAAGCGGCTGGACCTGCTGCTCACACGCTGGAACCAGGCCAACCCGGACAACCTCAAGGCCCCGCGGAGCCCGCAGGAGTACATCGCCCGCGAGGTGAACGGCAAGAGCGTGACGCGGTACATGAGCGACGAGGACTACGCGGCGTTCGTTCGCGACAGCGGGCGCGAGGCGGTCAAACTGCTCTCGCGCGCCCGGCTCAACTATGACAAGCCGGAACTCAAGGACGTGCAGCTCATCGAGGAGGGCATTCGGGCGGCGCGGCAGAAGGTGCTGGCCGAGATGAAGATCGAGAAGAAGCTCTTCCCGGAGTTGTACACGCGCACGCTGAAGCAGCAGGAAGGCCGCAAGTAAGCCGCACGGTCGGGCGGACGGTACCCGAACAGGTCATCTATGAACCTTGATTTCACCCGCATCGTTCACCACCCGCTGGGCGTATATCCGATGGGAGGTATACTCCACGAGTGAGCACCTGCACCATGACGAACCAGCCGCCAAGCAACCCGCCGCCCGCAGGCGAAAAGCCGCTCGATCACGAGATGGCGGTTTACGCCAAGAACCTGCCCAACTGGGTGGACCGTGAGGGACAGTTCGTCGTGATCTTCAAGGACGAGGTGCTGGGGTTCTTCAACGATTTTGGCGATGCGCTGCAGGTGGGGTACACCAAGGCCGGGCCCAAGACGGCTTTCCTGGTTAAGCGCGTGATGCAGAACGAGAAGCCCATTTTCATCCGCGGGTGCGTGGCCTGACCTGTGCCGCACGTCACGCTCGATATCGCCGCCGATGGATGCCGTGTTCAGGTGATCGTTTCGGCCACTGCGCGCTGGGCTGAGTTTCTCAAGCAGGCGAAGCTCGATGTACCGGAGCCGGTGATTTGTCAGGCACTGATCGACACCGGCGCGACGCGCACATGTGTTGATCCCACCGTGCTCAATCAGCTTTGGCTCACTCCGAAGGGCCGATTGCCGGTCCTGACACCATCGACCGGAGCGATTCCGCACTACACCAACCTTTTCGATGTCGGAATCCACCTGTATTACGCGGGAACGGTGCTCAATCCCGAATCGAAGTACCTGCTTTCGCACGAGATCGCCGCGTGCGAGTCTGACCTGCTGGCGCAGGGAATCCATGTGCTGCTCGGCATGGATGTGCTGAGCCGGTGCCTGCTGATCGTCGATGGCGCTCACCAGCGATTCACGCTGGGGATCTGACTCCGCCCGCGCGGGCGGGTATACTTTTCACGACGAGGGCGGACGCGGAGATTTCCGTGCTTCGCACACACGACCGCCCCCGCTGCCATCAGCGACAACACGATGTTGCGCTCGCCCGCGATTGCGAAAGCGGGGTGCGGTCATGAACTGCACGACCTGGCTGCGCAAAGCCCTCCAGCGCCTCGGCCTCGACAAGTGGGATTCGGTGGCCTGGACGTTCCGCCTTCAGGGCGTCTTCTTCGCCGCGCTCATCATCATCGTCATCATCGTGCTGGGCATGTTGCTCTCGGGCTGCTCGGCCCGCTCGAGCATCAGCGGCGGGGAGAGCTATCTCAAGACCGAGACGACCATCACGCCCGGATCGACGACGACGACCGTGACGGAGCGTGTGGAGCTGACCCCCGACGGCAAGCCCGCGGCGGTGACGACCACCAACCAGACCACCGTGGTGCAGCCGGTGACGAGCAAGAGCACCGAGGCCCGCGCGGTGGGCGGGCGAGCGGAGACCAGCGGGCAGGACGTCAAGCAGGACGCCACGATCGAGGCCCCGCGCGTGAAGGGTGAGAACGGCCAGTTTGCCGACGCGGGAAGCGCGGACAGCAAGAGCGAGGCGACCGGGGACGGGGGCCGCTCGATGTTCATCGTCGCGTCGATCGTGGGGATTGCTCTCGCGGCTGGGTGCGCACTGAAGCGCTGGTTCTCCGCGATGTTCGCGTGCCTGGGCTTCTCGGGGTGCTGCTTCATGGCGGGGGTCTATCCCGAGGACACGAAGCTCATCATCTTGATCGGCGGCGTGCTGGTGCTGGTGCACGTGATCTACCTCAACCGCGAGAAGCTCGGGTTGCTGCGGCGCTCCACGCTGCTGATCGACTCCATCGACAAGGCGCCGCCCGAAGCGAAGCAGGCCGTGAAGGCCGAGGTGGCCAAGAAGGCCGACGCGAGCGATGTCTCGTTCATCCGCCGCGTCAAAGACAAGCTGAAAGCAAAGAACACCGTCAAGGCCGGGGACAACCCGGCGTAACACAAGGGGATGACTATGTGCGGAAGCGCAGGCAACGAGGAATGCAAGCTGGCGGCCTTTGAGGCGTGCAACGAGGCCTATGTGGCCGCGTGGGAGCTCTATCAGGACGCGCTGAAACAGTGCTCAATCCTTGAAGGCCAAGAGAAGACCGAGTGCATCTCCGCCGCACGGGACGACTACATGGCGCGGCTCAACGCCGCCGATCGTGCGCTGGTGCGCGCGCTGGCGGCGTGCGGATGCAAGGGCGAGGGCCAGCAGTAAGTCACCCGCACCACCAACCGGCGAGGCGACGACCCGATGGCCGACACCTGTGAATGTGTACCCAAATCGCAGAAGCAAGCGCGTGTCTGGTTCAACGCCAAGGTCGTCGGTGCGGTCTGCGGCGCGCTCGCCACCGTCGCGGGGGCGGGCGTGACGGCCTACTTCTCCAGTCGCAGCGCCTCGATCAGCCGCGAACAGATCCGCGAACAGCTCCGCGAGGACGTGCGGGCCGACGTGCGGGCCGAGGTGCTGCTCATCACCGCCCCGCTCTCAACCGAGGTCAAGGAGCTCGCCCGTAGCGTCTCGAGCCTTGTGGAGGAGATGAAGAAGCTCACCGAGCGGACGAACCAGACGGCCATGCAGCTCAACGGGCATTCGATCATCATCGACGAGCTCTACCGCTACCGCGAGGAGACGCGCAAAGACGTGCGGGCGATGACGGCGGCGATCCAGGACATCAAGGCCTCACAGGCCCGCATCGAGGGCTTGCTGGAGGGCAGACGGAAGAACGGGGCCGAGGAGCCCAAGGTCGACGAGGACGGCAACCACGAACACCAGGCCGCCAACGGCCGTAGGAGCACGCCATCATGAGCACGAACTCGACCAGTTTTCGATCGAACAGCTATCGCGCGGACGTTCAGGTGGTGCTGTCTCGCACCAGCAACGCCACGCCGGGCGCCGTCACGGGCTTCTTTGCTGGCGATACTCCGCCGGCGGGCACGGTTGATCTTGGGCCTGGCGACGGTCTGCGGCTCTTCCTCGCATCTGCCGTTGGGGCTCCGGCCGCGTACAACCTCATGGTGAGCGTGCTCGTTCCGAAGCTCGATGCTTTCGGGAAGATTCTCGGGTTCTTTGAGCACCTGCTCTTTCACGCCACGATGAACACCACCGGCGGCCTTGCGGTCAACGCCGCGGGCGCCGCGCTCTTCCCCGCTGATCTGGTGGCGGGTGATCTGTTGACCGCAACACCGACGTTTGTTGCGGGGTCACGAGCAGACGCCAACACGACCGGGCGCCACGCGGTTGGGGCGGTTGCGGCCGTCGGGGCGAGCAACAACGCCTACATCGAGATCAGCGGCGTGGAGGCGAAACGCGTGCGGGTCCAGTCGTGGGGCGCCGGCGGAGCCCACGCGGTCCTGGGGTATCGTGTTCAGGGTGACGCCCAGCGCGACAACTAGCCCATTTTCCGGGCTTACCCCAAGTTCACAAATCGGTGCAGCCAATCAGGCATTTCACCGAATCATCACGCATGGGGTGGGTTCCTGAAATATGGTTCATCTTTGGCGATTTGTGCCAATGCACCCCCATTCGGGTGGTCATTGCGCTCAACGGGCGCACAGTCTCTAATGCTGAAATATCAGCCTTGGAGCCTGAAAAGATGCCCGCAGAGACCACCACCAACGCCAAGCCCACACGCCTCTGCGAGCTGCTGGACGCCTGGGCGGCGGAACGCATCGCCACCGAGGGGACCAAAAAGGCCAACGCCCACAAGCAGGCCAAGAGGCTCAAAACGCTCTTCACCGATCGGGGCTGGACAACCACCAACGACCTCACGCGCGCCGGGTTGGTGGAGGCCTTCAGCGATACGGCGCTCTCGATCAAGACCCGCGCGACGCTCATGAGTACGGTCTCGAGCTTCTGCGCGTGGGCGGTCAAGGCCGGGCACCAGAACGTTTCACCGATGGCCACCATCGCACGACCGACGGCCCGCGGGGGCCGCCGCGGACCGACCGCCCGGCGGGGCATGAGGCCCCTGAGCAACGCCGAGGTGCACGCGGTCCTGACGGCCACGATGGCCGACGAAGCGGCCGAGCGGCCACGCCTGAAGGCCTACCGGTCGCTGCGGATCGCCCTGGCGTGGATGACGGGCGGCCGCCTCGATCAGATCGCTGTTCTCCGCTGGCGGGATCTTGAGCTCGACACCGCGGCGCCCAGCGTGGTGTATGACGCCGACGAATCGAAGAACCAGGCGGGCTGGAGGATCCCCCTCACGCCGCGCGTGGTCGAGATCGCGCGGGCGTGGCGCACGCGGTGCGAGGTGGCGGGGGCGGACGACCTGGTCTTCCCGGTGTATCCGCGATACCGCATCCGCGAGTTCATCAAAGACCTGAAGGCCGCCGGCGTGCCGCGCGTGCGGGGGGGCCGCCCCGCCGGGTTCCACTCACTCCGCAAGACCTTCGCGCGGAACCTTGTTTTCGGTGGCGTGCCGATCAACGTGGCGCAGCAGCTCATGCAGCACAAGACGCTGGAGATGACCGTGAGCGTCTACGCCGAGTGCCAGCAGGAGGACAAGATCGCCGCCAGCGAGGCCGCAAGCGTGCATGTTGAAAAAGAAATTGTGACGGCGATTCATCAGCCGAATACCGGTGTTATTACCGGGCGTGGCGTGGTGGAAAATCCGCCCAACGAGGAAAAAGAGTTGACGAGGATGGGCGGAGATGCCGAAAGTAACAGCGCTCAGACTATGGTTGCCTTCCCACGCCAACTCGACTCCGCACCCCGCGCAGAGCTGCCGGCCGCACTCAAGGTGACCGGTCTGAGCAACTTGTCTCCCGCCGCCGGTAGCTCTGCGGTGGGTGCGGTGGGTTCGATCCTGGACGTGGTGGCTGGCGAGAACCGCCTCACCGGTGAACCAGAGACCTCCACCTCGAATCGGGCTGGGCGGATTCGAACCGCCCAACCTGACGCCGAGGGGCGGTTGGGGTTTGGGACGGATGCGGGCGGGGCGGGGCATCTGACGGCAACCGAACGTGCGTTGATCGCCGCCCTGCGGCGTGAGGAAGCCCTGCGGCGCCAGGTGGCCGCGTTGTCGTCCGCCCAGATGGGGCGGATCGGAGGTGTGCTGTGATACCGATCGACCGAGAAAAACAGCGTACACAGATGCAGATTACCCACGCGGTCGAGCAGGCCGACGCGGTGGGGGCCAACGACAAGGTGCGCTGTGACATCGGGTTGTATGACCTGGCCCGCCTTGTCGAACTCGCCAAAATCGGGTCGCTGCACCTGACGCTCAGCAAAGGGAACCCGTGCGGAGAGGTGCGGGCGAAGCTCTGTTCGTTTCGAGACGCCCTGATGGCGGCTGTTTATGAGCGCATCGTCGAGGTCTGCCCCGAGCATCGGCGCAGCGAGCTCTTTGCGTTCTTTACGGCCTGCAACAGCGAAATGCTCGGGCGCGTGGAAGACATGATCGACGAGATTGCGAAGAACGCCGGAGATGAGGCGTGATCCTGCACCTCGGACACGTCGACGAGTTGCCGCGCGAGGCGCGGCGGCTGGCGGCGGTGGAGCACCGCATCGCGCTCTATCGCCCCTGGCTCGAGGCCCTGCGGGGCGTGCCGGGGCTGCACGGCGTGCGCGAGCACCTGCAGCGCCGCATCAACGAACTGGAAGTGGTCGCCCGGCGGCTTGATGGCCGGGTGGGACGAACGACGGAGAAACGACCATGAGCATGTTCACCAAGGCCACAAAGTCCGCCGCCAAGCTCCGCATGTCGATTGACGGCATCAGCGGCAGCGGCAAGACCTATACGGCCCTCGCGGTCGGGTCCGCGCTGGCCAAGGCCGCCGGTGGCCGTCTGTGCGTTGTCGACACCGAGAACAACAGCGCCAGCAAGTACGCCGATATCTTCGACTTCGACGGGCTCAACATGCGCGGCCCGTTTGATCCACGCAAGCTCATCGAGGTCATGAAGGCCGCCGAACGCGAGAACTACGGCGCGCTGGTGATCGACTCGCTGAGCCACTTCTGGGCCGGGCCCGGCGGTGTGCTGGAGATCGTCGACAACGCCGCGGCACGCTCCAACAGCAAGAACAGCTTTGCCGCGTGGCGCGAGGGCACGCCGGTGCAGAACAAGCTCATCGAGGCCATCGTGCAATGTCAGATGCACCTGATCTGCTGCATGCGGTCCAAGGCCGAGTACGTCACCGAGAAGGATGAACGCACCGGCAAGGTTGCACCCCGCAAGGTCGGGCTCGCGCCGGTTCAGCGCGATCAGATGGAGTATGAGTTTGACGTGGTGGGCTCGATGAACGAGCAGCACCAGATGGTGATTACCAAATCACGCTGTCCGGCGCTCGACCGCGCGGTTATTCATCTGCCGGGCGAGTACTTGGCCACCACCCTGCTGGGGTGGCTCTCCGATGGTGAGCCAGCGCCTGTTGCGCCGCGGGCCGACGCTCCGGCGCCGGTGAACGCCCAGGCGCAGGCCACCGAGAAGCCCGAGAGCGCCAGGACCAAGCTGCTCAAGGTGCTGATGATCTGGGGCCAGTGCAAGCTGACCGAGAAGGAGAAGCTCATCGACCTGAGCCGCAAGGCGTGCCTGCTGGCCAAGATCGACCCCGAATCGACGATCGACGAAGCCGCCGCCACGGCGTGCCTGCTGGCGGTGAACAACGCCATCAAGGAAGAGGTCAAGCCCGCGGACGTTCTGGAGGATGAACTGCCCGCGGACGACCTGCCGGCAAAGACCGGCAAGAAGGCCGCGAAGAAGTCGCCGAGCGTCAAGCAGATGAACGCCGCACCGAAGCGGCCAAAGAATCTGCCGGAGTACGTCGAGCCCAGGACGATCGAAGAGGCAACCGCGATTCGCACCGACTGGACCAACCGCTACAACGCGGTGGAGAACGCCGACCAATGGGACCGCGAGGCTTCGGTCTATATCGACTGGTGCCTGCGGAACGTGAACGACTGGATCAACCGCAACGGCGCTCAAGACCCGCGCACCGGTGAGGTGGTTGGTGATCCCGATCCCGAGCCCCAAGAAGAAGAAATCCCCTTCTGATCTCTCTCCTCCCGGAGGGGCTTGGCGAACGCCTCGCCCTTCCGTTTCTTGGCCCGGGTGCTGGCTGATTGGACGCTGATTTTCGCATACGCAGCGGCCGAAAGGCGTGTGCTCTGAGGTTCGAATCCTCGCCCGGGCGTTTCCGCTACGTGAACCCACCCGCCGGTGTGTTGCCGGTGGGTGGGGTTTGGAATGCCCAATAGCTCAACTGGCAGAGCACTGGCCTTTGAAGTCAGTGGTTGCAGGTTCGAATCCTGCTTGGGCAGTTGATCGACAACCACAAGGGAGCACACCGATGACCATTTCGAAAGTCGACTGGCTGAGTATCCGGACCGCCCACGAGGAGGCGACCGCCGCCCAGGCGGCCGCCGAGCACGCCAAGAGTGCCCGCACGTCCGCGAAGGACGCCGTGGAGGACGAACGCGAGTCGATCGACCAGATGCAGACCGAGCTGATCGAGAAGTACGGCGACAAGTTGCCAGGCGGCGAGGACGGCCAACGCCTCATGAAGCAGTGCCGCGCGGTCCGCGAGGCCCTCGACCGCTTCGAGATGGCCGACCGCCGGGCCCGCCAGGCCAACCACCACTTTGGCGAGATGACCGAACGGTTCTTTCAGATCGTCGGCGAGATCGCTACCAACGAGGGCAGCCTGCCCTTCGACGCCAAAGACACCGCCCGCAACGGCCCCGACGCGTGGAAGCGCGTGGAGCTGAAGAACCTCATGGGCGATCTTCAGGCCCTGCCGTTTGAGAAGGTGGGGATCCGCACCGTCGGGGAAGCCGAGCTGGCCATCCGCGAGAAGACCCTCGGGCCGCGAGTCTCGGCCGGTGAGTTCAGCGCGGAGCAGGCCGACTACCTCCGCTTCAAGGTGATCGACCTGCTGAACCGCTTTGCCATTGAGCACCAGCTCGGCGGGCTCGACCCCAGCGTGAGCGAGAAGTTCACCATCGCGCCGCCGGAGGTGCAGAAGGCCGCGAAGACCGCGGCGGCGGTGGAGGATGGGGGGGGTGAGGGGGGTGAGGAGGAGGCGGGCGACGAAAGCCAGCCCGAAGCGAAGCCCCGCCGTGGCAAGAACGCCAAGCCCGAGATCCCCGGCGGCTACACGGTGGCTCAGTGGACCAAGGACGATCCGCCGCAGGTTGCGCAGATCGTGCTGCACCACCGCAAGGACTTCAAGACCGATCCGGCCTATCTGACGCTCACCAGCTCGTGGTTGAGCCTTTACCGCGACGACCAGCCGGACGGCAATCGCCCGGCGTGGCGGGAGATCATCACGAAGGCGATGGGTGATATGCCTGGGCACGACGAGACGATGATGGGCGTGCAGAAGCTGTTGACCGGCCGCGAGTTCCCCACGGTCGGCACGTTCGTGGACCGCATGGAACGCATCTTTGACCAGAAGAACCCGCGTGATGTGCTGAGCGATCTGGACGAGTTGCCGCATTTGGTAAGGGACATCATCTCCACCGTTCTCGAGACCGAGATGCACTACAGCGGGTCGCCCGCGCTCTACACCTTGGTGGACCGCATCGTGGCGCGCCACGTGGACGTCGTGCAAGAGCTCTTCCCCAGGCTGGTGCGGTTTGCCGAGCGGCCCGCCGAGGAGCGCTATGGGCGGAGCGACCAGCCCAACCGCGTGAAGCAGGCCGAGACGCCCAAGAAGGCGAAGGCCTCGCGGGGCAAGAAGTCGGCCAAAGAGAGCGCCGCGAGCAACTGACCCCAGAGATGAACGTCCGTGCGGCGCGCGATTCCCGATCGCGCCGTGTGGCGAGGACCGCGCCCGGTGGCTGACGCCGCCGGGCCGGATTAGGAGAACACGATGGCACGGCGAAAGTTTCTTGTGACGTATACCACGACCGAGCGGGCTCGCATTGAAACTTTCATCAAGCGCTGTCTGATCTCGCACCAGGCGATCGTGAACAGGGAGAGTTTCTATCAAAACGTCGCGCCCGAATCCAAAGTTGGCATCGTCGCCGAGCGTGTTGCTGATGATCTTTTGCAAGAGTTCCGCATCATTCGGCGCAAGTGATCGCCATGACGACCAACACTCTACAACCCGACGACGGCCGGCCCATGAGCCCCGAGGAGTTCCGCGCGAAGTACCTCCGTCAGGGTGGCGGAGCGGCGGGGATCTCATCGCCGGTCGTCGACGCCGCGCGGATGCTGGCCGGGCAGAGCGCCCAGGCGGGCGGCGAGGCTTTCGAGAAGCACCTCGCCCTGTTGCACGGGTTCTACGCCACCAAGCTCTACGCCTTCATCGACCGGCTGCCGGTCCCCACCGCGCCGGCGCCGAGGAGGTGGGGCGCTGCTGACCGCAATGGCCCGCCGCTCTTGATGCGCACCGCACGCCAGCTCAGCGACTTCGCGGGCGTCGTGGGTTGCCGCATCGCGGCCCTTGTTCCCGCCGCGCGCGGGAGCATGATCGGCCGAGCGGTCTACATGGAGGCCAAGGCGAGCAAAGAGACGGACAAGAGGCTGCCGATCCGCGGAGAGCAGCAGGAGGGGTTCGGCCTCAAGGCCCACCAGCTTCTGGGGCTCATGGCCCGCGCCCAGCAGGCCCGTGCGCTCGCCGCGGTGGTGTGGCGGAACGGCCCAAAGGACGTGCTGGTCCTGCCCACCACCGAGGTGGTGCGGTTCGGGCGCGGGTTTGTCGCCGGAAAAGAGAAGAGCATCCCGATGGCGGCCTTCCTGCCCGTGCCGGCGGACGGCGGCTGGCTCGAGTCCGTGGTGGTCGATGCGGTCATTCAGGAGGTTGGGAAGTGAAAAGCACGATCATCCCCGTCGACGCACTGAAGAGCCACGCCGCGATCCTCGGCAAGACCGGATCGGGGAAGACCTACGCCGCCAAGAGTCAGATCGAGCTGCTCCTGCGTGAAGGGCGGCAGGTGGCGATCGTGGACCCGACTGATGCGTGGTACGGCCTGCGATCCGGAGCCGACGGCAAGGCCGAAGGGGGGCACGATGTCCTGATCCTCGGCGGTCCGCACGGCGATCTGCCCCTCACGCCAAGCTCGGGCAAGGTCTGCGCCCGCCTGGTCTACTCGCCCAAGCCGCCCAACGTGATCTTCTGCACGATCGAACTGACCATCGGCGAGCGCACGGCGTGGTTCACCGACTTTGCGAGCGAGCTTTTCCGCATCTCCGATCGTCGCCCGCTCCACCTGGCGATCGACGAGGTGCACTGTTTCGCCCCGCAAGGGAAGGTGCCGGACCCGCAGACCGGCAAGATGCTGCACGCCGCCAACCAGCTCTTCTCCGGCGGACGCTCGCGCGGGCTGCGCGTGCTGGCCATCAGTCAGCGACCGGCGAAGGTCCACAAGGACGCCCTGACGAGCATCGAGACGCTGGTGGCGATGCGCATGATCGCTCCGCAGGACCGGGAGGCCGTCAAGGCCTGGATCGACGGGTGCGGAGATCCGGCGAGCGGGAGGGACGTCCTGAACTCCCTCGCCTCCCTGCGAGTCGGCGAGGCGTGGGTCTGGTGGCCTGCCGGCGGGCACCTGCAGCGCGTGATGTTTCCGAAGATCGAAAGCTACGACTCCTCATCGACCCCCGACGATGACCGCAAGGGCGTCCGGGCGCTGCCGGTGACCTGGCGGGCGATCGACCTGGAGGCCCTCAAGGGTTCGCTGGGCGAAGCCGCCAAGGAGGCCGAAGAGAACGACCCCAAAGCCCTGCGGAAGAGGATCGGCGAACTGAAGACGCAGTTGGAGCACGCGAGGACCGACAAGCCGGTTGGGGCCGACCCGCAGGTGATTGCCGACGCGAACCGTCTGAAGTTCATCGCGCCGCTGGTTAACGAAAACGCCCTTGAGATCGGTGCCTGCGTTGGGCAGATTCGTGCCGTCATGGACCATCTTGAGAAGATCAAGGTGCGGTTGCTCGATATGTCGCGGCTGGAATCCGTAGCCACCACACAGCCAAGCCTGACGTCTGCGGAGCCTCAGCAGCCCCGCGCGAATGCCCAGAAGAAGGCGTTGCCGCCCGGCGGTGAAATCGCTGGGCTCCCCGAAGATGCTCCGCTCGGCAAGGCCGAAAAGCTCATCATGGCGTACCTCAGCCGCGGCCCTCGCGCCGGGATGAACAAGATCACGCTGGCGATCCTGTGCGGGTACGCCCATTCTGGTGGCGGCTTCAACAACGCGCTGAGCAGGCTCCGCACGCTGGGGCAGATCACGACCGTCGGCATCGGAATTGTGCGACAGGCCACGCGGGGGCCAGGCTCGCTTTGCTCGCTTTATCAGATTCATGACACTCGATCCGCCTTGCGGTGGGCGAACGAAGTAGGCAAAGCCGAAAGGCTCATCCTCAACGCGCTCGCTCAAGACGGCGCGATGCCCAAGGAAGAACTGGCCAAACGCACCGGGTACGAAGCGACCGGTGGCGGCTTCAACAACGCCCTTTCGGCCCTGCGTTCGCTGGGCCTCATCACCAGTTACGAAGGCCGGATTGATCTATCGGCGGAGATGAATGAAGCCACCGAGTGGGAGGAGCGGTACACATGAGCACAGGCAACCACCAGACGAACGACGCGCTGAAGGCCGGGGAGCACGTTTGGATGCTCGACGACGGACGAACGATGCAGATTGGCCAGATGCCGCCGATCGAGCCCGTGCTGGTCACCAGCCCGCACGGGGGGATCAGGAGGACCGACGGCTCGGCGTGGTATTGCCCGCTCGATGGGCTCTTCCGCACGCTCGCCGGCGCGTTGGCGGCCGCGAGGGACCGCTGCGGGGTCGACGTCGAGCCGTACGTCCTGAAAGCCGCGCAGGAGGGGATCGACCTGAACAGCGAGCAGGAGGCCGCGGCGGAATACCTCAAGCGGTCTACCGAACTGGGAGGGGGCTGAGGTGCGAAAAGCGCAGTCCATTCAGGAGTTCACCGAGGTGCTGCTGGTGACGCTCATGAGTTCACCGCAGAACCTCATGAAGCCCGACGGCCGCACGGTCATGCTGAGCGGGACCACGCACAAGATGGTCCTCGTGCAAGCCGCCGTGCTGTCGGCCGATAATCGATACTTCTCGCGCGATCAGCTCGGCGCGTCGCTCATGATCCAGAGCGACGTAGCGATCTCTTCGATCTACCGCTGGCAGGAGGGCGGGTACTGCACGGTAGACCGCTTGGTCCTTTCGGCGCTGAAGACCGCCCGAAATGTCTTCCGCTACAACGTCAGGCTGAACGCCGAGAAACTCCGTGGTCTGCCGCGGCTTGAACTGCCACGGCGGTACGAAGACGAGTGTCTCGATCCGCTGGGATACGCCACCGGACCGCTGCTCCCAGAGGTGCTCGAGGCCCGCGCGAAGCTCCTCAAGGCGCAGTGGCTGGATCTGAAGTTGCTGAAGCAGAAAACCCGGGAGGGGTATCAGGAGCGACTCAAGGCGATCGACGCTATTAGGACGCACCTGCCCGATTGCCGCGTGGAACCCGTGTGGGCCGCGCTGGGTGTGCCGACCAGCCTGCTGTGGCGCGCGGTGCATCGGCGACCAGGACGAAAGGCTTTGGCGCAGGCGGGAGGTGCGGCGTGAAGAAGCACGTAGACCTGCGACGGTCACGACGGATCACGGTTGCCGAGGCGAAGTGGTTGCTCGTCAGGATTGACGACGCGAACGAGGCGATCGCTACCCGGATTCGGGAGAAGCTGGAGGCGGCGGTAGCTGAGGCCACCGCGCCGCTGACGGCCGCCGAGAAGAAGTTGGCCGAGTTTCGCGCGAAGAACTTCCGCAGGGCTCTGGAACGCGGCAACGTGCGACCCAAGAGGCCCGCGCCGAGGATCATCAGGTTTCCAGGCACCACCACCACCACCGAAGGGGGTGGGAAGTGAACGCGCGTCGCGTGATCCAGTTCTCGTGTGGCGCGGCCTCTGCTGTGGCCGCCAAGCTCACGATTTCAAAGGACCCCTCGGCGGTTGTCGTCAACGCCTACGTAGCCGAGGAGCACGAGGACAATCGGCGCTTTCTTCACGACGTGGAGCGGTGGCTCGGTGTCTCGATTGAGGTCCTGCGAGATGAGAAGTACGGCGCATCGGCCTACGAGGTCTTCCGCCGCGCGAAGTACACCAAGGGGATGTACGGTGCGCCGTGCAGTCGAGCGCTGAAGCGAGACCTGCTTGAAGCCTGGGCGAAGCCCGATGACATACCCGTGCTCGGATTTACCGCTGAGGAAGAAGACAGGGCCGAGCGGTACTTGGACGCCAATAACGGGCGGGCAGAGTTTCCGCTGATCGATGCCGGTTTGACGAAGGCGGACTGTCTTGCGCTGATTGAACGTGCTGGAATCCGACCGCCGGTGATGTACTCGCTCGGATACAACAACGCCAACTGCATCGGGTGCGTGAAGGGTGGCGCGGGGTACTGGAACAAAATCAGACGCGATTTCCCCGAACGATTTGAGCAGATGGCACTGATTGAAGACGCGATCGGCCCGAGCGCGTACTTGATGCGCAATCGACAAAGCGGAGTGCGGATACCGCTGCGACAGCTCGATCCGAAGGAAGGTCGGCACAACGTTGTGGTACCCGAATGCGGGTTCGCGTGCGCGGCCGCCGAAGAGGCGATGAGTGCCACCACTACCGAAGGGAGCGAGGCGTGAATAAGTACGACACCGACCTCTGTCTGGCGAAAGGATGCACGCGCAAGGCTGACATGCAGTCACCCTATTGCACCCCGCACCGCCGAGGCTGCTCGAACTCAAAGCTCGGCAGGGCGTTGCAGGCGCTCTGCGACGGAAAACTAGATGCGGTTTCGACTGTCAAGGTCGGCGGGCGATTGGTGGTGGGAACCCGGCCAAGTGTTGCGAGGAGAATCACGAAGGAGAAACCATGAGCGAGCAAAACAAAGAGATCGGCGGCGAAGCGGCCAAGCAAACACATGATGAATGGAGACGGGAGCAGGGCGACCAATGGATGGCGCGGCAACGTGAAGCCGTCGCCGAACGCGAGCGTGCGGACGTTCACGGTGGACTGGTGCGGATCAGGGAGCTCGAAGTAGAACTCACCACACTCCGCGCCCGCTTGGCGGAGTTGGAGAAGATCGAGGCTGAGGCGAAGGCGGCGGGGATGATTGGGCCAGATGGCAAGCTGATGCCATTTCGATATCGAGGCGACTTTGGTGGTCCGCTGGTTTCCGTCAGGGCCGTTTACGAAGACGGAACTGAAGTTTCATTCCCCCAGGTCGTCAGGGCACTTAAGGCCGCCGAGGCCGCGCGGGCGGCGAAGGAAGGGGGGGGGGAGTCATGAAACCCACCCAACCACACCACCGCAACGAACGACGACGCCGGCGGGGCCAAGCCGGCGCCACGCCGGCGGTCGCCGCGACGACCCCGCGGATGATCGTCTCCGGCGCGCAGTATGAGATCGTTGTGGGCAACCTTGCGGCCCTGGTGGAGCGCGACACTCGCGACCCGATGGCCCTGGGGTTTGTTCCGCTGTTCATCACCGGCGCCTACCGCCGCGCGGGGAAGCCGCTCGAGACGATGTTCTCCGCCATCGAGCTGCTCGCCCCGTTCCCCACGGCGGCCACCGGCGGGGACCACCTGCACGCCACACTGACGCGGCTCTTCGTCACCGACCCGCCGGAGCTGCGGATGGGGAGCGCCGAATCGGGGCTCAGCCGCGGGTTCCGCGTCTGCACCCTGCGGCTGGACCGCGTGCCCAACCTGGCGACCAATCACGCCGGCGTGCCGATTCGCATACAGCGGTTCGACACCGGGCGCGATGAACGCGGCGCGGCGTGCAACTTCGGCTGGGTAATAGCCATGACGACCGGCCCGATGGGCCTTCAGGCCTTCATGCGCTGGCGGTGGGGACGGGTCTCGAACGGTGGGCAGATTCAGCACAACCAGCTTGTGCTCCCCGGCGCCAGGGTCGTCCCCACACCCACCGAGCGTGATCTCTTCCACTTGCTGCGCCTGGATTACCTCGAGCCCGAGCACCGCGACCAGTGGGCCAAAATCTACGCCAGCGAGCTGAACGGCTTCAAGCTGCCCGAGTGGGCACGGGGCACGGTGGTCGTGAAGGGTTCAAAAGGGGGGCGCAGGTGAACAGAGACTATCGAAAAAGCACATTTCGCTTTGGCACCATTCGACTCCACCGGTTTCGTCGGGGTGCTGCTTTGTCGCTTGTTCCGTGTCCGCACGCCACAGCTCAGGATCTTGTCGATCTCTGTGATGTCGCGAATGTTCTTGTGTGGCAGTGGCTTGGACCGCGCGCGTTTGTAAAAGAGGTGGTGCTCCTTCGCAGGTATCGCGATTTGCTCTGGGATTATGTGCAAGACCTGAACTATCCGCATGCGCAACAAGGCGAGTCACGCGACAAGATGACCTTTGCGAACGTTCCCGTAGTGGTCGGAAAGAACTGCCAGTTTATTTGTGGATACAGGGAGGCCAGCCAATGACCACCCACACCGAACACGTTGACCGCCTGGCGGCCCGCATCGTGGCCGAGGCCCCGACGATCGCCCGGCTGCTGCTGTCGATCCTGGGCGATCTGGGGCCCGCTGGTGATGCCGCGCAGCCGGTCCTCGCTGCAGCGCCGCGAACGGCGCTCGAGCGTGCACGCGAGCGCGACCGCCTCAAGAAGGCACGCAAGCGCGCACGCGAGCGCGGCGGGGAGGGGGACGCCAAGGGGGGACAAAGGGGGACGGATGGGGGACAGGGCACGCTCAACCTGTCCCCCCTTGTCCCCCATCGTGAGGGGGACAATGTGGGGGACAAACGGGGGACGGATGGGGGACGCGCTCCCCTCTCAGACTCTCCCCTTTCCTCCTCCAACAACTGCAAAACCATGGAAACACTTCCGGAGGAGGAGGAATCCGTCCCCCTTTGCGCGTCCCCCCCCGTCCCCCTGTCCCCCTCTGTCCCCCATTCGGCGGCGCGTCCCCCTCTGTCCCCCATGTCCCCCAGCGCGTCCCCCACCACCACCCCATCACACGACGCCGAATCGGAGGCCTTTGAGACCAACCCGGCGAACAACCCTGAGGAGATCATCCGCGCATGGGTCGGCGAAGACCTTAGCTTCAGCGACAACTACCGCCTCACCAACGCCGTGAAGGCCATGCGGGGGCAGCCGCCGGTCAAGATCCATACGCGGCTGGTCAGCCGCCTGGAGCTCTTCGTGCGGGCCCTGATGAGCATGCGGGATGACGGCAAGCCCTACGACACGATGGTCCGCACGCTGAGCTACTGCGCCTCGGTGGTGGCACGCTGCGAGCGCGACCGGCTGATGCCCAACGAATGGCCGCAGAGCCCCAAGGGCCCGAAGGGCGCCGCCGCAACGGCCGCGCGGAGAAGCCGACGCGAACAGGACACCGACTGGGGCACAGAGGCCGCAGGGCAGAAAGCGAGGGCGGCATGCTGAGCTTTGACCATGAATCGTTCGCACGATTGTTCTGCAAACCCGACCCACGGAAGGGTGTTGAGGAGTTTGATTGTCCCGTTTTCAGGCTGCGCCGCTATCTGGGCAATGGTGGGAAACCCGGCACGCCCGAGCATGAACGCCTTGTGTGGGCGGTTCGAAAAGATGACGGACCGATGAACACCATGCTCGTCAACGGTCCAAAGCGTTTCATCGCTGGTCGTGGTCCGATGGTTGTACCGGGCTTTGTGATCACGACCGTGATCGTGATGTGCATACCGACGCTGCACTCGCGTGCACGCCGCAAACTGATCCGCGATGCCTTGAAGTCGGTAAACCATACCTGCCGCCGCGGCCGCCGATTCAACCGCGGCAAGGGCGGATAGCACACACCTGGGGGCAGGAGGAGCAAGGCGTGAGCCTGCGGATTGATCACTCAAACGGATTTGAGCTGGTGAAGTGTCCGCAGTGCGGTGGCCTTGGGCGCGTTCCCCAGCCGCCAACGTGGAGCGTTCGCACGCAGAATCACAACGGACCGTTCAAGCAGCAAGGAACTGGCCATCCGATCCCGTGTCCGTCGTGCAAGGGCAAGAAAGTGATCACACGCCCCAAAGGGGACATATGACCGCCGCACCGCAAGCCAACCGACCCGAACCGGGCCCGCGGCTCACGCTGGCCGACCTGCGGGCCATTGAGGACCGTGACCACGTGCAGCCCGACCCGCTGGCCTGGCTGGACCACGAGGCCCACGCGCTCGAGCTGCGCGGGTTCCCACGCCGCCAGCTCGATCAGATCGTCCGCATCGGGCGGCAGGACCGCCGCTGGCCCACGTGGCCGATCGCCGATCGTGGTGACGACCCGGTGGGCCTGCTGGCCGACGACCTCCAGCAAGGCTCGATCGTGGTCCTGATGGGCGGGTATGGGACGGGCAAGACCACGCTGGCCACCACGCTGGTCTGGCGGGCACTACACGCGATGGGCCGGCGGGACGCGGCGGCGAACCGGCGCCCCTTCAGGCTCCCCGCCAGCCGGGCACGCTTTGCGGCCGCCCAGGACTACATCGAGGATGTCCGCACACGGGGGTTTGCCCCGGGCACCAACGTGGGAAAGATCATCAGGGCCGACACGGAGGCCGTGCCGCTCTTGGTCCTCGACGAACTGCACCAGGTGCGCGGCAGCGACGACGACGATCTGACGCTCGACCGCATACTGAACGACCGCTACGAACGCATGGCCGGCACGGTGCTGGTGACGAACCTGAAGCCTAAGCCCTTCGAGGAGTTCATGCGGGCCCGCAACCTCTCGCGGTTGGCCGAGGCGGGGCAGATCATCACGTGCACCTGGGGGAGCTTTCGGGAGCCATGAGCATGGACGCGAAAAAACCAGCCAATAAGGCGGGGAAAAGGCGCGAGCACAAGCCGCTGGATGCCACGCTGAAGGCCATCATTTGGAACCGGCTTGAAGAGGGTCAGACACGCGTGCAGATCGCCAAGGAACTGCGGATCTCCACCGAAACCATCTGGAAAGTGACCAAAGAGGACCCGGTCAAGTACGAATCGATCCGAATGCAGCTCAAGGAGGACCGGGCGGCACGCTGGCGTGAGATCAACATCAAGACCCTTCAGCACACGCAGGCCCTGGTGGACCTGATCGGCCGCAAGGCCACCAAGCGGGGCCGGCTGGACGAACGCGATCAGGGCGATCTGACCGCACGGGCCGCCGCGCTGCGGACCCTGCGCTCCGTCGCGGGCGATTCGCTGAAGGCCTACGAGCTGCTCACGGGCGGCGCCACCGAGCGCATCGAGTCGCAGGTCTCCACCAACGCGGCCGACATGCCCCCGGATCAACTCATCGAGCTGGCGATCGCCGAGAACGATCTGTCGGTCCTGCCCGTCCAGCTTCGTGAAGTCGCCAAGAAACGCATGGAGGCCAAGAAGGACGCCCACAAAGCCGACGCATGAGCGATCTGGAGCACATTTCGCCCGAGGTGATCGACCAGGCACGGCGCAAACGCTTGTTGCGTGATGCCGCGAAGGCCCGCCGGCTCAAGTACCCCGCCGAGTGGCTGGAGATCAGCCGCCCCACGCCGGCCAACCCGTGGGCCAACCAATGGGGCTACCTCACGGCCCGCCAGCGCATCCGCGTGCTCACGCCGGGCAACCGGTGGGGGAAGACCACCGCGATGGGCCTGGACGCCCACGAGACCGCCATGCTGTCGGGGCGCTTTCAGCCCGCGCTGCCGCGGCCGGCGCTGATGATCTGGTTCTGCAAGCGCGTCGAGCAGTTTGAGATCGTTTGGCAGCAGCTCAGCCGTGAAGTCTTTGGGGCGTGCGCCCGGTGGAAGAACGACGCGTTCACCTGGGAGAACGGATCGAAGCTCTACGTCGCGGTGGCCGACAAGGGCGAAGAGTGGAAGAACTACATGGGGATCGAGGCCGACCGCTTCTATTTCGACGAGATCCCCAAGATGCCCCATATCTACCGCGAGATGTTCGCCCGCCGCACAACCGCCCGTGATGCGCGGATCACCATCAGCGGCACCGTCGTGGACGGCACCGACTGGACCGAGGAAGAGCTCTTTCATCCCTGGCTGGCCCATCACGGATGGGAGGCCGGCGAACTGACCCCCGAGATGTGCCTGACGCAGAACCACCCGAAAATCTGGTACTGGCCTCACGGGGGTATCCGCGACAACCCGGCCCAGTCGCGCGAGGTCATCGAAGACTTTGAGAGCCAGACGTGGGGCGGCGACGCGAACATCAAGAAGGTCCGCAACCACGGCGGGTATGCCCGGATCGGCGGACTAACGGTCTTTGATGCGCAGGCGACGGCGTGGATGCGGGCCGAGGCGCAGAAGCTCGAGCAATCGAACCCCAGCCAGGTGGGCGTGATCGGCATTGCGCCGTGCCCCAAGAAACCCACGCTGAACCCGCGGCTGCTCGGCCGTCCGCTCTGTGAACTGGACTACAACGATCTGAAGGACTTGCCGCCGGCGTGCTTCGTCTTCAAGCCCGACCGCACGGTCGAGACCATCACGGCGAAGGAGACGGGGCTCTTCCGCGGTCAGGTCCGCATGTTCGAACCCCCCAAGCCCAACCGCCAGTACGTCGCCGGGCTCGACGCGGCGTATGGCGTTGGGCGCGACTGGGACGTGCTGAGCATCTTTGACAAGACCGGAACCCGCGACGGCAGCCCGCTCAGGCAAGTCCTCGAGGCCCGCGGGCAGTGGGGGCCGAACTTCCACCCGATCGTCTACGCCCTGCTGCGGATGTACAACGACGCGTGGCTCCTTCCCGAGCGGCAGGTGGGGCATTTCACCATCCGCGTCCTGTGGGACAACTACGCCTATCGCGCGATCTACCGCGAACTGCCGAAAGACGCGGTGAACCAGATCGAACCCGCCAACGCCAAGCTGGGCTGGCCCAAGGCGGCCAACGACCACATGGTGAGCCGGTTCCGTGAGGCCGTGGCCCGGCGCCGGGTGTTGATCCGCTCCGCCGCCACGCTGGCCCAGATGGACGATCTGCGTTGGCAGGCCGATGATCATCGCGGGCACGAGGAGGATTGGAAGCTCAGGATGACGCTCTCGAAAGGCTCGCCCGACCTCGTGTGGGCCGCGGGCTACGGATACTTCGCCTCCGAGCAGATCGTGCTGGCCCCGAAGCCCAGGGGGCCGATCTTTGCGCCGGGGACCATCGGGGCCGACTGGGACGAGCTCCAGAAGCTCATCGACCCGGAGAATCTGCCGGATTGGTTGCCGCGGCCCTCGTGATGGCTATTGTTCTGCGACGAGGTTGCGCCCGGAGCCGGGGCGGTGCTGGACCTCGAACCCACCAAACTCGCCCAAGAGATTTCTACGGCGCTCGAGCTGCGCCGCGAGATCACCCGCAACAGCGAGCGCGTCATCCGCTCGATGGCGGGCGATTACTACCGCACCAGTTGGAACAAACCGGAACTCAACCAGTTCTGCACGCACGTCTACGAGTTTCTGCGCATCATGGTGCCGCAGATGGTGATGAACAACCCCAAGGTGCGCGTGAGCGACATGGGGATCACCGATAACAGCACCGAGGCGCTGCAGCTCGGCCTCGAGTCCGTCATTCACCTCAACCGGCTCGCCCACACGCTCGTGGATATGGCGGTGGACAACTTCATCGACTTCACGGTCGGGATGGTCTGCCTGGAACCCACGCCCGGATACCGCGGGGACCGAAGCCCCGGAGCATTCACACCGAAGTTTCCGGCGATCAAGCGTGTGTCGCCCCGGCTCTACTTCCGCGACCCTCACGCCCCGCTGCACGAACGCCCGCGCTTTGAGGGGCATCTCTGGGTGAAGGACCGCCGCGAACTGCTGGCGCTGGTCGAAGAGGACGAACTCAACGGGCAAGAGCCTCGATTCGACGCGGAAGTCCTGGCCGCCCTGCCGTCGGCCACGCTTTCGAGCATCAAGGAAGACCTGATTGCCGACGGCCTGGTCTTCCACGACCCGACCGAGCAGGTGGTGGGCCTGGATGTCTTCGTGCACGGCACGGGCGAGCTGCTTGAGTGCGCTTATGCCGGCGAGGGTGATCTGCGGGTTCTGCGGCGCGCCCGCAAGTACCGCGGGGATCGGTCGGGGCCTTACCACCTCTTCCGCGGCCAGCTCCGTCCGCCCGATCAGGTCTATCCCCTCTCGGCCCTTGCGGCCACGCTCAAGAAGGTCGACGAGTACAACACCCATCGCGCCAAGGCGGACAACGACGCCAAGAAGGCCAAGATGGTGGGCATCACCAGCGGGCAGGATCGGGTCATCACCCACAAACTCACCGAGGCCGATTCGCACTCGATCATCTCCGTGCCGGGCTTCAACGGCCAGGTCCAGTTTGTGACATTCCCGGGCGTGATGCCCGAAACCGCCCAGTGGATCGGCAACATCCAGCAGGAGCTCGAGCGGACCAGCGCGCTGACCGCCACCATGCGGGGCGAGATCAGCACCGACAGCACCGCCCGCGAGGTCTCCGAGGCCGCCGGCTACGCCGACGTGCAGACCAAGAGCGCCGAGGCTCGCTTCACCGAGGACGTGGCGGTCCTGCTCCAGAAGGCCGTTTCGCTGATGGACAACAACCCCGATGTGATCTTCCCGCTGGCGGCGGTCGACCCGGCCACCGGGAAGAAGATGCGGGCGGAGTTCCGCGGCGAGGATCAGGATCCGAACGATGTCTACCCGTGGGAGCGGTCTCTCACCGTCACGATCGAGCCGTACAGCATGCCCTACACGCGGGCGGATGTGCTGGCCCGCCAGACGCAGGACGCCCAGGCGTATGTGCTGAAGCTCTTGCAGGTCGAACAGGCCACCCCGGGCCTGAAGGCCGAGGCGATGATGAACGACGTGCTGGACCGCATCAACATCCCCGACGGGGCGGACCGCTACGTCGATTGGAACGCACGCAAACAACTGCTCGCCTCGGCCCTCATGGCCCGGCAGCAGCAGCAACTCGCGGCGGCCGTGCCCGCCTGAACACCACCACCACGTACTGAGGAAGCTCACCATGACCTGCGATCTGCACTCCGTCACCGGCAAGACTCCCCGCGTCGGCTCGCTGGCCTTCCTGGTCTTTGCGGCGGGCATCGTCAACGTTGCGGCGGCGAACAGCCCGCTCAATCAGCCGCTGACGCTTTACGTCAAGCAGGGGGTGAACAACTCCGCCGACGGGTTGACGCCCGCCACGGCTCGCCAGTGCAACACCACCAACGACCTGGCGGCCTACATCGCCAGCACCCGGGGCATCGGGAACGTGCAGTACCGTCTGAGGTTTGGCGATCGTTGGTTCATCGACGCCACCAACGGCACAACCGCC
>NZ_JBPAOH010000052.1:0-44002 GCF_050875635.1 Tolypothrix sp. VBCCA 56010 | reverse complement strand
GGATGGGGAGAGGGGGGGATGGGGAGAAAGAATTATTCTCCTTGTCCCCTTGTCCCCTTGTCCCCTTGTCTCCTTGTCCTCCTTGTCTCCCTTGTTCCCCTCTCCGACAAAATCTACCCACCACAGAGGTGTTTCGCTGGAGAAATATTGCTCGACTGTTCGCGCTAGGTGGGAAAAATCCTCACCCGGAAACATATCCTGATAAGTTCGCTGCATAAACTTTACCAGCAGCGCTCGATCTAAAGTTGAGCCACGGCGAATATTGTACCCAGGTAGTAAGGAATTCAAAGGAACTAAATTGCTGTTAGCTAGATAATGGTGTAAATGGCAACTCCAAATCAGGTAAAATACTTACTCCTACTTCTTCAATCGGTGCGGGTGCTGCCATATCAGAAGGTAAAAAAATGCGAGCGCTGACTGCTACTAGAGCAAGGGTAAATACTAGTATTGCCAACAAGGGGGCGATGTATTGACGAATTATAGCCATGTTTTAATTGTAAGCAGCAATAAACTTTTATGAGGAACTTGCGCTTATATTTGTGAAGTTAATTCTGATTTATTTTAGCGATTTTTGGGGGATATAAGGTTAACGCCGATCGCGTTCTAAATCGGCGATCGCTCTTTCCCAATACCAATCTTCGGGCATTCCTGGATAATTCTGCTTTGCTTGTTCAATTAAGCGATCGGCGGCGGCGGTATCTCCTGATAATAAAGAAACGAGCCTATTTTTCATGCGGTTTTGAGAGCCACCTGTACTATCGTCTACCCAATTGGGTATCTCTTGGGCAAAGAAGGAAGAATCCTGTCGGCGAAACTGCCAAAATAAAACGTAATAAAGTGTCCCAAAAATTAGTATTAGGCTGAGTGTTCCTAAAAAAGTTAGGAGGTTAAACGGCAGAAATCCTAAAACTAACTGAGACAGAACATAGCCAAGTAATAAACCGGTAACGAAGAGAATAAATGTGCCGACAAAAACGACTACTTGGTTTCCCATAAATCCTCATTTTCTTGATCGAGTCCTGGTCTGGGCATTGCTTCTATTGGAGAATTCCAAGGGGCAAACACTGGTAACAGGAATAGTCCCGGCACAGCGGCGACAATAGTAATTAAGAAAAATGTAGACCAACCTGTAACAGCCGCGATCGCACCACCTGGAGCAGATAGAATATCACGGCTGACTGCCATTAAGCTAGAGAGCAAAGCATACTGGGTTGCAGAAAAGCGCTGGTTACAAAGACTCATTAAAAAGGCAACAAAAGCGGCTGTTCCCAACCCACCACAAAACTGTTCAATGTTAATCGCTAACACCATCGCTTGGTAATTTTTGCCAAGGTATGCTAGAGAAAAATAAGCTAAATTACTTACAGCTTGCAGAATGCCAAAGACCCAAAGTGAACGATTTATGCCAATTCTGCTCAAAATTGAACCACCTGCCAAAGCACCAACAATAGTAGCGATTAATCCCATCCCTACTTGAATTGCCCCAATATCAGTTTTGCTAAAACCAGTTTGCAGCAAAAACGGCGTGGTCATATTACTCAGTAAAGCATCGCCCAATTTATATAGGGTAATAAATAATAAAATCAACAAGCCCCGCATAACACCTTTACGCTGAAAAAATTCACCAAAGGGTAAAAATACGGCTTCGGTTAAAGATGCAGGAGGGCTAATTTCTTTTGGTTCTGGTGCGAATAATGTGGCAAAAATACCGATTCCCATCGTACCAGCCATGATTAAATAAACTGACGACCAAGGCAAGCGATCGGCAAGTATCAAAGCCAAAGCACTTGCAACTAACAAACCAATTCGATAACCTAAAATCCAAATCGCTGCACCAGCACCCATTTCTAATGGTGTTAAAACGTCGGTACGGTAAGCATCAGCCGCGATATCTTGAGTAGCACTAATAAAAGCGATGATAATGGCGTTGATGGCAAGAAATTGTAATGCTTGTTTGGGTTGTTGAAAACCCATGAGGGCGATCGCTATCATTAAAGCAATCTGCGTCAACAGCAACCAACCTCGCCGACGTCCTAAAAATGGTAGGGTGAATCTATCCAGAAAAGGCGACCAGAGAAACTTCAACGAATAAGGCAAACTGGTAAGACCAAACCAGCCAATAGCCGCCAAATCCACCTTTTCCTCGGTCATCCAAGCCTTTAAGGTAAGACCGATTAAATATAAAGGCAAACCGGATGCCAAACCGAGTAATAATAAAGCCGCCATTTTGCGGCTGACAAAAACTTGTCCCAGTCCTTTAATTTCTTTCATTATTCGAGATTCATCCTCTCATCAGTAAATTTTAGTTATCTTGCCATAGCTGTTGTCTAATTTCATGCCTTTATGCCTCAAGGAGAAATAAAGCCACATCTGATTTGCACTATCTTTTTTTGAGAGTGAGATTAGTATGAGTATGACTTCTCAAATTGAAATAGGTTTATTTCAATGTGATTAATGCAGTTTTACCTGTAGATTGAAGTCTCACTCCCTGCTTGTTTTTCATTCTTAAAGGCATGAAAGAATAGTAGTTACATGAAAACCGATATTATGTTATGCTTTCCAGACAACTTGGGCTGTCATCAGGGCAAATACACCTATAAAGGATGTTCCTTTAACATATCTAGTTCCTTAAGTTTCGTTAATGTGGTAGATTTGATGTCCTCTAATTTCTACTTCGTGTGCGGCAAGGCATTTTTCCCAACCTTTACGGGTGCCAATGTCGCTTTTGCCTTTAAGCAATCCTAATTCCTCTTCTTGTTGAGTGAGTTTAGCAAATTCTGCGAACATAGGATAGCTAGAAGTGACAAACGTTTCTTTGCGGTGGAGAATCGGCGGATTTACCCTGCTTTGATAGTCTCGGTGGGTTATCTTTAAAGTCTTAAAGTCAATAATGATACTCGCTTGTAACGCTGGATGGGGGTCTGTGTCGAATTCTGGGTAAAATAGGTAGCAAATTTGCTGTTTGTCGGTGCAATATTTTATCAGTGTGGCTTGATCTACACGTCCGACAGTGCGACTAGCGCAGCCTTCATAAATTCTAAGTATGGGATCGAGTGCGGAAAGTGCCCAAACATGGACGTAAAGAGCGCTACGAGTGCGTTTACCGATTTTGCTTTTTTCGCAAGCTGTTTGAATAACTTCTGGTTTACCTAAGCTGAAAAGCTTGGCATCAGCGACTGAACAAGCTTCTTCGTAGCTACCGAAAAAGGCTTTGATATCGTAGCGCATTTCCGGGGCTAGCTTAGAGAAATATGGGCGTTGATCGAAGTGGGTGAGAGCAAGGTAAACTTGAATATCAAGAGAACGACGATAGGCGATCGCATCCCATTGGGCTTCATCAGTTGCTTGTAATATCACCGCAAAGGCACGGCGAAAGTTACCAAATTCAATCAGTAATTCTTGTTCATTTTCTAATTCACCTTTCATTGGCAGTCTGCCACGGCGCGTATAAAATTCCATCAGTGGTCGCAACTTTTCTTCATAGTCCTCAAACCGCTTTGTCGGGATGCGGACGGGAGGCGTAGAATTGCTAGAAAAAAAGCGGATGGCTTTGTAGCTTTCTTTTTGAGCCTCATCTCTAAAAACAAAATAGATGCCCAGCGCTACGGGTACTGCATCTGTATTTAGCGCTTCATCAATGTAACTTTTTAATTCTTCTTGGTCGTAATATTTCTGAAATGTATTGCGACGGGTGACAATGCCATCACCGTAAGCTAATTGAGCGTTGCTAGGAGCATCAATCAGCACTTGAGCCGCGACAATTAAAACTTGGCGGGTGAGTTCCCAGGCATGGCAAAGTGCTTCACGCCGTTCTTCTGGGTTTTCTATCACGTTGAGGACGTAGCCCAAGTTGACGACATCTGCTGGAGTGAGTCGTATATCTGGATGATAGTAAGGGTCCCAGCCTGCACTGGTGTAACCTAAATTTGCTACTCGCTGTACATCACCCCCGTGTCCGCATCCGTAGTCAAAAAACGTGGTATCATTATTTATAATTGCCCACTCTATTGCTAATCGCACAGGACGAGATATGTCAGTGCGAACAATCGCGGCTCTGTGACGTTCGATTTCTAAGTAGCTTTGTGACATAAAGATAGGGATTAGGGACGCTTGGATTAGGGATTAGGGACTCTTTACTGGGGACTAGGTAAAAAGATTATTCCCCAATGCCCCCTGCAAGAAAGCCCCCTGCCCAATGATGCCAGTTGCGCGTCTGCCGGGAAACCATGAGCGGCAGTCGCTCATGGGGGAAACCACGCCACTCTCCTCAACGCGACGCCAGTCCGCTCAACGTTCGTGACCTCCGCACGCGGCTGGCGAGTGGAACCCGCGCACGGAGGTGGCTCCCCAAGACCCAACGGGAGAGCCAGTCCCCCATCGATCAGGGAGACCGCTCCTGAGGGGGCTGGTCTCACCGCGCTGCCTCACCAACGCACTGGCTCCCCATTGCCCTTTCCCCTTCCCCTGTTTTCTGTGGTTTAATAATCCTTATATCTTTTTAGTTGCCAGTTCTATCAAATCTTCAATCTTCTTGATATTTAAATCGCCTGCTAAGTAAGCAATCCCGCGATGTAAATGCAGGCGAAATTGTGTGATGAGGGTTTCTTTGTCAGTACCTAAATTATCGTTGTAGCAACGTTGTTTGAGGGCAAGTAGGAGAATATCAGACATTTCGCCGCCAAAGACGCGCCAAGTCATTTCCACGTTGCTATCTTGGGGAATTGGTACGGGGGAGGGAACGGTTGGTTCGGCGAGGGAACGACAAAATGCCCAACGACAAAGGATGTTCCATTGGTCGATTTTGGTGTTGCGTCTTAGTTTGAGAAGTTGGTCTTTTGCGGTTTGCGAAAGGCGTATGCGTTCAATTGGTGTTTCCATAATGTTGGGGAGTGGGGAGTGGGGAGTGGGGAGTGGGGAGTGGGGAGTGGGGAGTGGGGAGTGGGGAGTGGGGAGTGGGGAGTGGTGAAAATTCAAAATGCACTAATTCCCCAATATTCCAATATTAGGCAGTGGTGAGTAGTGAAAATTCAAAATGCACTGATTCCTCACTCCCTATTCCCCAACGCCAGGTGCACGGCTGCCAGGGAACCCTTGCGGCAGTCGCTCATGGGGGGAACCACGGCAGGTGCACGGCTGTCGGGAAACCCGCCCAACGCACTGCCTCCCCTTGGCGCTAGCCTCTCCCAAAGGGAGAAGACCGCGCTGCCTTACCAACGCACTGGTGACTCCCCACTCCCTACTCCCCTAAAAGAAGTAGCCTGGTTGTATGGTAGTTTGACGGGTGGAGGAGTCGTATTTGAGGAGGTATTCGCGGGCGATCGCTTCATTTTCTCTGAGTGTTTCAACTTCCGGTTTGCCTATCTCAGTATCTGTAGATAACAAAATTACTTGATGGCTGGCTGAGGGAAAGTAACGTTCTACTAAGTTACCACGGTGCGAAGAATCTAGTCTGCCTAGTGGTGTATCGATGGCGACAGGTAAGCGGCGTCCGGAGACTCGCGCTAAACCCCAAAGAAAGGCGATCGCTAAAAGTTGTTTTTCCCCAGCGGAAAGTCGATGTTTGGGAACTGGTTTACCCTGTAAGTCATACAGAGAAAGGCTAAAAGTGTTGGTGTCAATAGCGACGCGATGCACTAAATCAGATTTGTGCAAAAGATAGCGGAAACATTCTGTAACTTCAACTTCTAATTTATTTAACTTTCGCAAAGTTAATTTTTCGCGGAAAATTTTTAGTGTATCTTGAACTTTAGCAGCCGAGTAAATAATATGCTCTTTATTTTGGCGGTCAATATTTTTTTCAGTATAATTTTCTAGCTCTTTTTTAGTATTGCGAATATTACTATCTAATTCATCCAAACGGCGTTTTGTTATTTCCCAACTTGCTTTAGCTTTAGCAACTTGCTCTTGTGCTTGTTGCAACTCATCAACTAATCTTTGATAATCTTCTGGTGATGCAGCAGTTTGAATTTGTCTTTCTAAAGTGATAATTTCTTCTTCTTTTGTTTGTAATATATTGAGTTTATCTTCTGCATTATTTTTTGCTGTTCGCAAATGATGACGAATAATATTATCTAACTGATGCAGTGTTTCCGTATCAGTTAATAACCAAGGCTGTTTTGTAGTAGTTTCCTCTAAAGATTGATTTTCTTGATTGATAAAATGTTTAATTTTATCAACTTTATCATCACCTAGAGCCAAATTATGAATTAAATCGAGTAATCGTTTATCTCGCGCAACTAATAAATCATGTGCTATTTTCGCTTCTTGAATATGAAGTTCTTTTTCTCCTTGGGTGTAAGTCTGATTCAACAAAGGTTCAATTAAAGCCAAAGGTAAAATATCAGCCGCTAATTCACACATTACTTGACGTGTTTTCTCGGCTGACGCAGTTATTTCTGATTTCTGCTTCTCTAACTGACTGCGTTCTCCAGCGATTTTACCACCTTCAGAAATAAATTTATCAACAAGAAGTTGTTGATGAAGTTCAACTTCTTTTAACTTTTCTTGTAAAGACGTTAATAAGAGCGTTGATGCATCGTATTCTTTTTGTTGTTCTTTTAGCCGATTTTCAATTTCCTCTAAATTTGCTAAATATTTAATATCAGCAATTTCTTTGCGTTTGCGATTGACTAATATTTCCAAATCAACTGCTAAACGTTCAGCTAATTCTAGTCCTAAAAGTCCGCTAATCGCTTCAACTACAATCGGTGGTGGTATTTCTTGTTCTGCGAGTTCTTTAACTTGTTCTCCGTCAAAGAGAAATAAATTAGAAATTCCTAAAGGTAGTAGATTTTCAATATACTCATCCCAGATATTAGCTAAAGCAGTATCAAGCCATTCATTAGCATCTAAAATACCTAAGTGGTCTTTACCGTCTTTGGGATTTTTATCCCAAGTCCGTACCACGCGGTATTTTGCTGGCTTGTCATTTTCAATATGTTCAAAAACTAATTCAATCCGGGTTTTCTCAACCGGATCGGTGTGACTGTTGACACATTGAGTGAGAAAATCACTATAGCTCAGATTACCGCGAGTAGAACATTGAGCGCGATGTCCATAAAGTGCGAGACGAATCGCATCCATGAGCGTGGTTTTTCCTCCACCATTCATTCCCCCTAATAGGATAATGGGACGAGAATTTTCTTCATCAATTTCTGGGTTAAGATTGATGACTTGTTTCCCACAGTATGGACCGAAGTTTCGTAATACGAGTTCAAGAAATTTCATTTTACAAGCTGAATTAATATCTTTCGTAGTAAGCGTTTCAACGCTTATCTTATTTTAAACAATCAGGAAGATTTTTTTTCAGCACAAAAATCATAACTGCGAAAATCTTTTAACGATTGATAGGTTTACTCCACACTAATTCGCCAACAATTTGATTTTATTCACTCTTTTTATTTTTAAATTTCATATTTGCCCAACTTTTCGGTTCTGCTTCATCTGTTAACGCAACATCTCCCAAAGTTAGCTGCTTCACCTTTTCCACATCACCAGAACCTGCCGCTGTTTTTAAATCGCGTTTGTAATGAGCATTTTTTATCGCTTCTTCTGGGGAGCGGGAACTTGTTTTAAAACATTGCTCTAAGGTGTCATATATTCCCACACGACGCGACATTTTGCGATATTGGCGTTCTGTATCCAACAGTTTCGCCATTAACTCTAAATGCATTCCATCACCTTCACAAATTTCTTCTAACACAGCCCATTCATCGCTACCGAGTAGACTATAATCAGCACCGGGACGAGGGTCTAAGAAAGCTTCACCAGTCACTTCCATATAAATGCGGGGTAAACTATCATCAAATTCGTGTCTTTCTTCTAGCCAAATGCGACGAATTTCGCTCAGTTCTTCTGGGGTAATTAGGGTGATATCGCGCATATTTTCTGGTGCATTACACCGCAATTGTTGCTCAATAGTCAGGAGTCTTCTTAACCAATATTCTCGCGCTTCTTTAATATAGGGACCAGGAATAGGCTCAACTGAAATTTCACCTTCTATATTCCGCTCATATAGTTGGACATCTCCAGTTCGGCGACGAAAATCACGCCAATTACGGTCTTCTGTTTCTATGTCTAATTCTCTGCGTAAATCCAGAAGCGGTTGTAACCATTCTTTTTCTTCGTCATTTTGAATCATTGCTTTTAGTGAGCTATCTTCACTCACTAAAGTACAAACCCAACAACCAAAACGAGAGCTACCACAACTAGGAGTTGATGTATCGACAACTAAAGGACATTCATTATCCGCTGTCGCACCTCTGTACATAGTAAATAAATCTTTGTTGCTGTATCCCCAAGGATTTTCCCATTGCATTAAATAAAGCCAAACTTCATCATTTCTCCAGTCTTCTATGGGACTATAAACTAAAGAGTTTGGTAAATTCATGTTAGGACTAAGACGATCGCGTACTCTTGTCGCTTCCCATTCTCTCATCCTCTTAGCGCGTGATGCGCTTTCGGCTTTCCGAATACCTAAAACAACGATCGCTTCACTGCTAACCCGAATCACATCTCGAATAAAGCGGTTAGATGGGCTAATTTTTAAACGTTGCGTACACCAACGAAATTTTCTTCTCGGTGCTGGATATCCTTTACCGATTAATCCTACCCAAAATGTTTCTTTTAGTTCGGGGTGTAACAGATGCGGTATCATAGGCATCTGTTGTTGTTTTGCCGCAACTTTAATTTGCTGCAAAGATTTGCGTACCCAAGCAGAAACGTAAGGATTTTCTACAAGGGTGTCGGTTGTAATAACGTGTATTGTTTTGGTTCGTTTTTCTGGAGGAAGAGCAGCGATCGCATTCCAGATTAACTGTAAAATTGCTGTCGAGTCTTTACCACCTGAATATCCAATTACCCAAGGAATGGCATCCAGAGTGTATAATTCTTGTATCTCGACAGTCAGTTCTTGGATATTATCCACAAACTCTGCGACTGTACGCACTTGCTCTCGTTTCTTTTCTGGTTGTGCTGTAGCCATTTCTCCTTTCCTGTATAGACACGGGCATTTGTTACCCTCTTTATATGTACTGCATTTATCAGCTTTAGTATTGTAGAACGTAAAGTTTTTAAAAACTTACTTATCCACCAGCGAATTTTATAGAAAACTAATTTGTATTAACTTTTAAGTTTTCACAAATCAACATGACTGATAGTGCATCTGACATCGCAAACAAGTATCTAGCAAGGGAAAACAAGGATAAACAGGTACTTGCTTTATTGCTGGAGAAATTCCTGGGGAAAAAAGATCGGATTCTCGTCCAAAAAACAGAGATGGGTGGGACTGAAGCTTATGTGGGTTCTGTCAGTTTAGAATGGTTTGCCGATCGGGTTCGCTTTGCGTCTAGTTTACCATTGCTTCAGCAAAAGTATAATAATGTAGAAATTGACGCGGATAGCATAGAGGAAATTCGTCAACGTCCCCTTGATTGGTCACGTCAACTACCCCTAGCGCAGTATTTAGCAGCAAGGACTAATCATAAGTTTCCCCCTGTTTTGGTCGTAATTAACCAACCTTGGGTGGACAATCCGAAAGCTGCTGAGTGGAATAAACAAGGAACTGCGACAAAATCAACTATTGATTTTACCCCATTAGATAAAGATGGTAAAGTCGGTTTACTGAACGTTTCCGAAGAGGATGTAACCATTTATGCATTAGATGGTCAGCATCGACTGATGGGGGTACAAGGATTGATGGAGTTGATTAAAACTCGCAAACTCCTGCGTTACAAAAAAGATAAAACCGCTGACGATACTTTTATTACTTTATCTGACTTGATCGATCAGTATCATGTAGACCCAGCTTATCTGCAAAACTTGCCCGCAGAAAAGATTGGGATTGAATTTATTTGTGCGATCGCTGCTGGAGAAACTCGCGAACAAGCAAGACGACGGGTAAGATCCATATTTGTTCATGTTAACTTGATGGCTGCACCTTTGACTAAAGGTCAATTAGCGCAGTTGAATGAAGATGATGGTTTTTCGATTGTTGCGAGAAAAATCGCTGTGACGCATCCACTTTTTGAACAAAAGCAGAATCGCAAACCTCGCGTTAATTGGGATAGTGCAACAGTGGCATCGAAATCAACAGTTTTAACCACCCTGCAAGCTCTGCAAGATATGTCTAGCCGATATTTGGGGCAAAAATTCCCTTTGTGGAAACCTTTGGATAAAGGCTTAATTCCCATGCGTCCAGAGAATGACGAACTTCAAGAGGGAATTAAAGAATTATATCAGCTATTTGATTATTTAGCCAGTCTTCCCAGTTATCAGCTTTTAGAAGAAGAAGATACACCACCTTTGCGACGATTCAGCTTTGAGAAAGATGGGGGTGAAGGAAATATGCTTTTTCGTCCTGTGGGACAAGTAGCTTTAGCGCAAGCTTTGGGAATTCTAGTTTTCCGCAAAAATTTATCACTGGAAGACATTTTTAAGAAGCTTCGCAGGTTCGACCAAAAGGGAGGATTTAGTAATATCGAGTACCCGCAATCACTTTGGTATGGGGTTTTGTATGACCCAAATAAAAAACGGGTGCAGGTTGCTGGAAGGGATTTGGCAGCAAAGTTACTAATATATATTTTAGGTGGAATCACAGATCAGATGGAGCGTGCGGAACTTCGCAAAGCTTTAGCGAATGCGAGAACTGTGGAAAATAAAACAATCAGTTTTGATGGTAAGTTCGTTGAACCAAAAGAAGTAGGACTTCCACCAGTTCTTAAGTAATATTTGTGTACTTTTTTAAACTATTACTTTCACTGGGGCTAAATATTACATATATTTATATTATATTGGCTAACATCTGCCAATATTTATAGGTATTTATATGGCTCAAATTAACGAAAATATTGACAATAGCGTTTCTCCTCAAGTCAAAGCTCAGTTTAGTACCGTAGTTGATCCGTTATTTTCGGCACATTATCGAGAGTCTTGCTATCCAGGGTTGATTTTTCAGCAGGGAAAGCGGAAAATGCTCCAAATAAATGTACCAGCTAAAGACTTACCTACTCTTCTTCAAGCCAAACCCTCCAAAAACAATGATCCTGATTCAGGTAAGAATCGTCCAGAAGTTAAAGGTCATGCTGAGGAAATAAAAAACTATGTTGTTGATCGCGCTAAAGCTAACAAACCCTGGGTTTTGGGGACAATTACAGCCAATGTTGACCAGCAACATATTCAAATACACGAATTGGGTAGAGGAATTTGTATAGTCGTTATTCCTAATGGAATCAAATTAGATATTACAGATGGTCAGCATCGTAAGAGTGCAATTCACGAATTAATATTTAGTGATGAAAGCCACTTAATTAGTAATGACGATTTTGCAATTACCCTGATTTTAGAAGGAGAAAAGCGCCAATGTCAGACAGATTTCCGAGATATGGCTCAAACGAAACAACTAGATAATTCATTGTTGTTATCATTTGGTGAGTTTGAAGGTAGGGTTGGCATTACCAAAAACTTGATAGAACGAGTACGAATGTTTCAAGAAAAAACAAATAAAATTGGAAGA
This sequence comes from Tolypothrix sp. VBCCA 56010, assembly GCF_050875635.1. Lineage (NCBI taxonomy): Bacteria > Bacillati > Cyanobacteriota > Cyanophyceae > Nostocales > Tolypothrichaceae > Tolypothrix > Tolypothrix sp. VBCCA 56010. The sequence goes on along the minus strand of NZ_JBPAOH010000052.1, from coordinate 32,490 downwards.
AACGCACCTACTAAACAAAAGTTGATTTACACAACTAATTTTATAGCTAGATTTGTCAGTTGTATTTTTGCTGATGAACCAAATGATAATCTTCAAGGTCGTGATGTTGAGCAATCATCCGAAGTTTTAGCTAAGTGCTTAAATAACTTTTTCTCTGAATGTGCAGATACAAACAATATTTCTGAAACAAAGTTTGACAAATTGACAGTTAATCAGATAGCTACATTCAAAGAATATTCATTGTTAGGAGTTAGTGTTGGGCTGGAAGTTCTGGGTAGATTATTATACCACACTTATGACAATGAAATAAATTATTTTGATCCACAGAAAGTTTCACAACTAGCACAGCTAGATTGGTCACGAAAAAATAATCTTTGGGAAAATAATGTAGTTAGGAAAGCGACTAATTCGGATATTACAACCTACGAAGTGTTAAATAAATCAACTCCCATAGCGGATGCAGTTAAGACAGTTAAATTGAGACTAGAATGGACATAATTTATTGGTTTTAAGCAGCAACTATAGCAATCCTATTTCCTCAGTTAAAATTGCCCCTATTCAGATCCCTAACTTATTAAAGAAGTCGGGGATCTGGTTTTTTCACGAATCATTTAGGACTGTTATATTTTAAGACAAGAATTTGCTTAAATCAAATTCCTCGTCTTGTTCTTCTTTGTTCGTTCGTTCGTAACCTAAAAATAATAAAGTACGCTCGGAATAATCAACAGAGCCATGTAATTCATTTTGGAGTATTTCTAATCCCCCATTAGCGTATTCTTCAAATATGTGATTGCGTTGCTTTTCATATTCCTCCTCATTAAGAGATAATATTTTGATATCTTTAGTTTCATTAATAGCTAATAACTTTATTAAAATATCATGTCCCATTGAGGCAAAATACTCTAACCTAATTGGTGACGGTTCTCTTTTAGATATCTCCCCCAAAGGAACTCGCTTATTATGCTTCGCACCCAAAGCAGCAGCAAAAACGATCGCATCAGCAAAAGTCTGAAAAGGACCCATTGCACCATCAGCCGATATTAAAGCCTTCACCAACTCAGCCTTATCTTTAGCAACCCTGATTCTGCCAGTTTCAGCCATAATATTGATATATACTACGTTGCAATTTTAACCAAAAACCTAAACGCGATCACCGGAGGTGGCGGCTTCCGCATCGCCCTTCCCTCTCTTATCTTCGTGTACTTCGCGCCTTTGCGGTTCGTTTTCCTAAAAAATAAACGCGATCACCGGAGGTGGCGGCTTCCGCATCGCACTTTCCTCTCTTATCTTGGCGTACTTGGCGCCTTGGCGGTTCGTTTTCCTAAAAAATAAACGCGATACTCCTGCGGAGTCACTTCGCGATCGCATCAAATAATAATCTCACGCAAAGGCGCAAAGTCGCAAAGAATAATTAACCCCCACGTTCAACCTCAACAATCTCCGTATACTCAAACTCATTCGGACTTTGCCTAACCAACGCATATCTTTCCCCACCCAACTCGATATAATCCTGTTCGCAATCAGGTTTAGAAGAATAATAAGTCAACACATATTCCCTACCTATTCTCTTTGCCATTTCCTCCTCAACTTCACCTCTCCATTGCGTCTTAGTAACCAACACAATCAACTGATTTGCTAATTGCGGAATAGTCTTCGCAATTTGCCGACGATAGTTATTATCCAAACTACCAAAAGGCGAATCCATCATTATCGGAAACGTGTTACTATCTGGCATCATCAGCATTTTTCTTTCACTCCATTCCCGCACCCTGTCGATAATGCTGCCGATAAAAGATAAACTGAGAATTTGATTTTCCCCTGTAGAAGCTGCAACTAGCGCTTCCATACCTGTTGTATTTTCCACTAGCGTCAGTTCATATTTATCGCTAATTTTAGGAATGTAAGGTGTAAAAGAAATTTCACTGAATATCTCTTGGACTCGCTTTTCAAGTTGCAAGCGAAAGTGATTTTCTTGACGAAATTTAACTTCAGTTAATCGCTCAATTGCATCTTGGGTTGCTGCAATCCGTCGTTGTGCGAGTGTTTGTTTATCTTCATTCAGCTTTTGTTTAGCAACTTGCTTATTCAAACCTTCTATTTCCGCTTTCAGATTAGCAATTTGCTGTTGATTTGCACCTTGTTCTAACGTTAATTCTCTGATTTTTTCTTCAATTTCATCTAATCGCTTTTGCAAACTGCGAATTTCTTCACTTGGATCTTTTCGCAAGCGTTCTTGAATAGTATCTAACTCACCTTCAATTTGAGATATAGTTTGCCTTAGCTGATTAATTCTGGCTTGTTCTTTATCAACTTCTTCCCAAAACGCGACTGCTTGCTTATCAATTTCATCTACTTGAGCGCTCATGCGGAAAGCTGTTTCTTCTATCGCTGAAGAACCAGCTTTATCGAGCAACTTTTTCACATTTTCGTGTCGGTGGGTTCCGTCGTGTAATTCTGCACCACAAATACAGCGTTTCGAGTTGAGTAAGTCGGTGACAAACTCCCGCGAAATTCCCGCAGTTAATTTACCACGCTGCTTTAAATCTTCGATAATTGCACGAAATTCGATTGTAGTTGACGATAGCAACACCGTATAACCGCGTGTGGAAATAAGTTTTTTTAACGCTTCTCTGGTTTGTTTGAGATTTTCTTGGTTTGCTTTTTTTTGGTTTTCTAACTCTTGTCGTCTTTCTTGAATTTCTTTGGCAGCGCTGAGTTCTCGCAAACGGTTACTTGTCTCTTTTTTAAAGGTTTGTTGATATTCTAATTCTTGTTTTATTTCCGTTTGTCGCTTGGTGATGCGCTCAATTTCCCGCTCTAGCTTTTCTTGCTGTCTTAAAAGCTGTTTCGTTTCGGAATCACCGATGAGTTTTAATTCATTGTCTAAAGTTTTCTTTGCTTCCCCCAAATGCTTGATAGAACGATTTATTACTTCTACCCCCAAAAGCATCTTTGTCGCTTCCGCGATTTCCGCTTTTTTATCAGAACGCACTATTTGCTCAATCCGTTCGCCATCAAAGAAGAAATATTGATGTAAACTACTAGGTAAAATCTGATTTATAATATCTTCTGGTTGTTGGAGTGGAAAATACCAGCGTCCATCATCTCCAGATACTTGCATTAATAATTCTGTCTTACCAACATCAATGTCAGTTGCATTTTTATAAACTCGACACTGACGTTTGACGTTGTAGCGTTTGCTGTCATGTTCCCAAGCTACTTCTACCCAACATTCTACAGCTTGCCCGATTTTAGCTTCAGCGATCGCTCGCTTATTAACTAACTGCTCAACTGATGCAAATGCTGCACTAAATTTCTCATACAGCACCCATGTAAATGCATTTAGCAGACTGGTTTTTCCCGCTCCATTATTACCGTGAATAATTGTCGTGTTATCAGCCTCACCAACTGCTAAGATGATTTCCGGTGTTTTGCCATAAAAAGAGCGAAAGTTACACAGCTTGATTGAAGTCAGCTTCATTGCACAACTTCCTTCACTATTTTTAATATATCATCATTAATATGGCTAAGACTTTTCTTATCCAGTCTGCTTTTTTCTAGATACCATACCCGCTCAATTATTTGCCGCACTTCCTCAGGAGCATTGATAATTGGCTCCTGAACATCATCGATATTCGGCTCTTTTGTCATTTCGGTTTTAAAATAGATTTTTATTCTCTATTTTAACCGTCTGTAAGGAGTCTAAGCGTCGCCTTAAAGGTACTCTTACCGTTATCTTTACTTTCACCCAAAAAAAACAAGAAAATTTGCAATTTTTTGACAAAAATCGCTTTCTTTTTGGGCTGTCTCCTGGTATTATTAAAGATAACTAAATAACTTTCATCATAATTGAGTGGTCGCTGTTTTAAAAATTTTGCTAATACCCCATTATACTAAAATCCATCTCATACTTATTATCATCTCACATTTACCCCTGTTTTTATCGATTTTTTTTACTTCTTTCACAAAAATTTATCTAAAGCAAGAAAAATCGTTGTTTTTGGTGTCTTAGTGCAATCATTAGATATCCAATAAGTCGTATCTCTTTTGTAAAGCGAGTAATTTCATCCTGGCTTCACCAGCGTTGTCAGCTAAATCAGCAAATTCGACAAAGCGACGCAACTCTTTTCTTAACAAATTGCGCTCAACTTCTAAAGTATTCCTGTCAAGTTCTGGTGGTAGCACAATCATATCAAATATAGTAGCGCGTTCTTTACCTGGGTGAGGGCGTAAAACTCTCCCTCTTCGCTGGATAAATTGGCGGGGATTTCCCGAACTTGCCAAAATTACAGCAGTTTGAATTGCCGGAATATCGACTCCTTCATCTAAACAGCGAATTGCTACTAAACCTTGTAAATCGCCGTTTTCAAATTGACAGCGCAAAGTTTCCCTTTCTTGTAAAGGCGTTTTTGCGGTGTAGGTGCTTACCCGATACCCCAGTTCTCCTCCTAATATTTTGGCGACTGCTTTAAGCTGGTGTAGGGATGACCGCTGTCCCGCTTCTTGTGCGCCATCACTACAATAGAAAAGGGTGTGACTAGTTTCGCGACGAGTCGCCATTAGTTCGCGCAAGGCATTTAATTTATTTTCTGCCGCGCCAATTAATCTCGCACGTTGCATTAACAAAGGCTTTAAATCTTCATTGTCTTCAAAGTCACCTACATCTAAATTTTCTCGTTCTCGATACAGTAAGGCTCGTCCAATTCTTTTGGTTAATTTTAAGTAAGCAATGCTTTCTGTTTCAGTTAACTCTACTAAGATGGGATGATACAGATAATGTACTAACGCACCTTGATAAATTGCATTCCTTAAAGTGAATTCTGGCTGAATAACCGCACCAAAGTAATTAAATAAAGATTGAGTGCCATCATCATCAAAATATCTTTCTGGGGTAGCAGAAAGAGCGAGTCGTAAACCCACGCGGCGCGGTAAACTTTCTTCAAACTTAGGTGCGCCTAAGTTATGTGCTTCGTCACCAATAATCAAAGTCTTTTCGGGAAAGTATTTGAGTTGAGACTGAAAGCCATCGCCAATTAATGTGGAATTGGTAGTAACAACCGTGAGAAACGATTGCGAACCAGAACGCACGTTATAAAGTTGGGTAGAAAGTTGACTTTGCCACGTTCGTAAATCTTCAAAAGCTAAAATGGGCTGCAAGTTGAATTTTTCACATTCTCGCGCCCATTGGGTGACAAGATGACGAAAGGGACACACCACCAGTAAAGCTTGCAAGTTAATTTGTTTGTATAACTCGCAAGCGATCGCCAATGCTGTAATCGTCTTACCACTACCAGTAGCCATCTTCAGCGTACCTCTGCCGTTGTTGGCAAACCAAGACTCAACAGCTTGTCGTTGATATTGCCGTAATTGCAGATATTGCGGCATTCTGGGGCATCCTGGTAGTTTATGAGTTTGATAATTGCCCTTACTTTCGCCGGCAAATGGTTTTTTCAGCTTGAAAGTGGGCAATTTCTCAACTCGTGGCGTCAAATACATATAGACAGCGATGACTAAAATGGTGATAAAACGATAATTGGTTGGAGCGTTGTTGGTGAACCACTGCGTTGCGGAGCCAGCGCTGTGCGGAGGTCACGAACGCCCTCGGCGACTGGCGTGGGGTTCCCCCCGTTGTAGCAAGTGGTGAACCCGAAGGGTTGTTAGTAGTTAGTTGTTTTATAAACCACTAACTACTATCCACTAACTACTATCCACTAACCATTACCCATATATCAGTTGTAACCTCGCCAGACACCGATAAGGGTACCTTGCACCTCCACTTTTATAGCCGATACTTCGATGGGGTTGTATTTGGGATTTGCAGGTTTGAGGGTAACGCGATCGCCATTTCTGTAAAATCGCTTCAATGTCGTACCGTGTCCTTCGACTCTGGCGGCGACAATGATACCATTTTTCAGATGATCTGGTTCTGGTACTGGACGCAGAAATACCACATCTCCATCGACAATCGAATCTTCAACCATACTATCGCCAGCTACTCGCAAAGCATATGTGTGCGGAGGTAACGACAAATTAGCCAAATCCAGATGTTCCACAGTATCGGTGAACGGTTCGATTAAACCGCCGGCGGCAATTGTACCTAAAATTGGCACACCTGGTTTTTGCGGACGCAAAATCCTAATTGTTCTTGCCTTACCTTCACTCCATTCAATATGTCCCTTGGCGCGTAAATGTTCCAAGCGGCTTTGAATGGGTGCAGGTGATTTCAGGTTCATCGCTTGCATCATTTGCCTAATTGAGGGCGAATGCTGGTGCGATCGGATGTATTCCGCCAGCCATTCGTAAAGTTCTTGTTGAGCTTCTGTTAGTCTTTCCATAAATTAGTAGGGAGACAAAGTACAAATGTCTCTAGAACATTAGTACTACAAAAACTCCCCCAATGGCTTGTAAATTTTGAATTTTTAATTTTGGGTGAGGAAATTCAAAGAGTGAGGAGTTAAAAGTGAGGAGTTAGGAGTGAAAAGTTAAAAGTTAAGAGTGAGGAGTTAAGACGAGCGGAGTGAAAAGTTAAAAGTTGGGAGTTAAGAGGAGCAAAGTGAGCTAGAGACGTTCCACACTCCCACGTCTGTACGAAAGTGAGGAGTGAGGAGTAAATACTTATAGCTTATAACTCATAACTCATAACTCCTAACTCATAACTCATAACTCATAACTCCTAACTCATAACTCCTAACTCATAACTCCTAACTCATAACTCCTAACTCATAACTTATAACTCCTAATTCCTAACTCTTTATTCTGCCCCTAAGATACTTGCAAGTAAAGCTTTTTGAGCGTGCATCCGATTTTCTGCCTGATCCCAAACTCGTGAATGAGAGCCTTCAATTACAGATCCAGTAATTTCTTCACCGCGATGAGCTGGTAAACAGTGTAAAACAATTGCGTCGCGTAAGGCAAGACTTAATAGCGGCTCGTTGATTTGGTAGGATTGGAAAATTGGTAGCCTTGCGTCGGCTTCTGCTTCTTGCCCCATACTTGCCCAAACATCAGTATAAAGTGCAGAAGCTCCCTTTACTGCTGCTTCTGGGTCATTAGTTAAGATAACTTCAGTTTTGTTGTCGGCTATTGCGCGTGCTTTTTCGGTGATGGCTGCATTTGGCTCATAGCCAATTGGCGTGGCAATTCTTACATTCATCCCTACCAAAGCACAGCCTAGCATCAGAGAATTGGCGACATTATTACCATCGCCCACATAAGTTAAGGTTAACCCAGCCAGGGTGCCAAAACATTCTTGAATCGTCATTAAATCTGCCAATACCTGACAGGGATGCCCTAAATCGGTAAGCGCATTAATTACGGGAATTTTGGCATAATGGGCAAAAATTTCCAAATCTTGCTGTGCGAAGGTGCGAATTGCCAAAATATCCAAATATCGATCCAATACCCGCGCTGTATCTTCTATCGGTTCCCCGCGACTCACTTGGGTGACATTCGGGTTAAGATCAATTACCTGTCCACCCAGTTGATACATCGCCACTGTAAAACTGACTCGTGTCCGAGTTGAAGCTTTGGAAAACAACAACCCCAGCACTTTAGGACAATGCAACTTTAGCCGTTGTGATTTCAACTCAGTTGCCAAAAGCAAGAGTTCTTGAACTTCGGTTGCACTCAAGTCCGCCAAACTTAATAAATCTCGTCCGATCAACGCTGCCATTGTTGTGATCTGTAAAGAACAATTATGTCTTGCTTGTTCGCTTCGCGCCTGCCGTATTAATAAAATACCACTTTAAAACCTTACCAGATATTTTGGTGTTCAGCCTGGGATTTCAGATATGAATCTTCATTACTCCCTACTCACAATTTTTTCGATTTGTTTGCACGAAGAAAGCAGCCTTCAATAAATCATTTACAGGCAGAAAAATCATATTTTCTTTTTTTGCACTTGACGTTGTGCGATTAGCTGGCTTATGCTAGGATATGAAATTGGTATGATGTGTACAAAAAAAATTTTTGCGATCGTCCAGAGTTAGCGCTTCGCCAGCATAGCACAGTGGTAGTGCATCCGACTTGTAATCGGAAGGTCGTCGGTTCAAATCCGACTGCTGGCTTTGTCTGTGGAATCGTCTTATAAGAAGGTAGGTTGAAAACCCCGTGCAATCATGCGCTGGGGACGGCGGCTAAAATGTCGGACGCAGGTTCCGACATCGCCGCCTCATGAAAACCACTTTAAGGCAGGTTTTAAGGTGCCAATCACTTCTTTTCGGAATAATCTTAGAAAATAGTGTATAATGACTGAGCAATTTTTTAATCAATACAAGTCTTGATTAAATCTTCCACACCGGCGACTGGTAAGATTTTTGTATTCAGTTGGCTAGCTACCTCTTCAATACTCATATCATCTAAAAATATCAATTCACCATGTTTGAGCATAACTTTTGGTAGCAAAATTCCTTCTCCTAAATCTTGCCCTTGTAAGTTTAAAAGCAAATCATGACCAGTTAGCAACCCGGTAACGCTGATACTCTGTCCCCAATAATCGCTGTTCAAAGCACGCATATTTACTTCTAAATTCTCTACAGCATTCAATTGCTGTAAAATAGGCTGAAATGCTTTTTCAACTGCATTGCCAACTACCCAAGTAAATTTTCGCGCCTTTGAGATTTTTTGTGGTAATAATTCAGTAGCAGCGGTTGCAAACTGCTTGAGAAATAAACGAATCGAACCTACACCGTTGTCAATTTGCGGATAGTCGTTATATTCAACTTCGCTGGGTAATTCTTCACCAGCAATCAAAAACCACTCATCAGCTAACCAAGCTACGTTAGAACCGTATTTTTTACTAAATTCTTGTTGAAGCGATCGCACTTGCGAAATCACTTCTATCGCTTTTTCTTCACTTACTGGTATAAGTTCATCTTTCTCTAAACGAAATCGCGTCAAACCCACAGGTACCACTGCTACTGATAAAATCGCAGGCACTTCCCCAGTAGAAAATGACGCTAAATGCCGCAATGTTTGTTCTAAATGTTTGCCATCATTTATACCAGGACAAACGACGACTTGAGCATGAATTTGCAATCGTCTTTCTTGAAACCACTTCAGTTGTTGTAAAATTTGTCCAGCACGGGGATTTTTCAACAGTCTAATTCTAACTTCTGGTTCGGTAGCGTGAACCGAAACATATAACGGAGATAGTCGCATTTTTTCAATGCGCTGCCATTCTCGCTCTGGTAAATTGGTAAGAGTTAAGTATGAGCCATACAAAAAGCTCAAGCGATAATCATCATCTTTAAAATACAAGCTTTGTCGCTTGCCTGGTGGCTGTTGATCGATAAAGCAAAATGGACACCGGTTATTACACTGAATTAAATTATCAAACAGTGCCGTTTCAAATTCTAATCCTAAATCTTCGTCGTAGTCTTTTTCAATTTCAATATGATGAGTTTTTCCTTTCTCGTCTAAAACTTCTAGTTCCAGAACTTCATCAGCGCACAAAAACTGATAATCAATTAAATCGCGAGGACGCATACCATTGATAGCAACGATCGCATCCCCCACCGCAAAGCCAATTTCCGCAGCGATGGAATCTGGTAATACCCCAGTAATTCGGGCAGGATTAATGGTAGACATGAGTTATGAGTTATGAGTTATGAGTTATGAGTTATGAGTTGTCAGCAAAAATATTTTAACTATTTACTCGTCTTAACTTTTAACTTTTAACTCCTAACTCCTAACTTTTATTAATTATTTTTCAACATCCCAGCAGCGATCGCACTCAAGATTGCTACTCCAAATGCCAAACGATACCAAACAAAGATCCAAGTGTCTTTTCTTTGAAGATATCGCAACAGCCAAGCGATCGAGATATACGAAAATATAAACGCAGATAATGTTCCTACACCTACCAACACCAAGTCAATCTTACCCAAAGCTTCTTTGATAAATTCATATAAAGTTGCAATTGTCAAGGCAGGAATGCCCAAAAGAAAGGAAAATTTTGCTGCTGTCTCCCTTTGCAAGCCCAAAAACAAGGCGGTGGTTAAAGTTGCACCAGAACGAGATACCCCAGGTGCTAAAGCTAGCATTTGTCCTAACCCAATCAGCAGTCCATCGCGAATCTTCAAGCTGTTAAAGTCGCGTTTGCGGCTACCGAATTTTTCTGCTGCCCCTAATAAAAGTGCCATGACAATCGAATCGATGGCGATCGTCGTCATACTGTTAATTGCCGAATTTTCATCGTTGAGTAAATCCTTGATCGCAAATCCCACTACTAAAATCGGTAAAGTGCCTATTGCTACACCAACCAATAATTGCCATTCATCCCGTCGCCAGTTTTTTTCTTGGAAAGCTACCCAGCCTCCAGTCAAAATTAGACTAATATCTTTCCAAAAATAAATCAAAACGGCAATCACGCTGCCAAATTGAATCGTCGCGACAAAAGACTTTTCTCCCAAAAGTTCCCAGCCTAATGCTTTGGTAAATACTTGTAGATGGGCAGTGCTACTAATGGGCAGAAATTCTGTTATCCCTTGCACAATCCCCAGAATAAATGCCTGAATTATTTGCTGTATCAGGTTCGGTTCACTCGTTGCTACAGCAGAGGGAACTCCCACCTGTAATATATGACTTGATGTTGGCAATAGCAAATCTAGACCGGCTTCTAACATTATTCCCATTAATCAGACTCCTATATTAGCTGCGTAATTTTACCGAATTATCCAACTTTACGCCTCTGTTGTCGTTGTGTCCGGGTCAGATAATTTTAGCCAATTAAAATTAAAGTAAAATAAATATGCCCCCATAGGGGATTTATTGTTGTGATATCTTAAATAATATAAAGTTAAGTAAACAATATTAAAAACTTTGATTAACAATACATTGTCTTCTTACGCAACTTCTACCCCTGCAATTAATGCCCTAGACACGGAAACGGTGCAAAAAAGCCGAGAGGAGTTAGAGACAGCACTGTCTTTGAGTCCCTCATTGGGAGTCATGGCATCGTCTCGCCAAGGTTGGTTAGTGTTTGCGGCGGCGGTATTTTTAGTATCTGTGCCCGTGTTTATCGAAGCGCCGTTAGTGCGATCGCTACCTTTATTAAGTTTTGTATTAACAGGCTTTTGGGTTTGGCTGAGTTTTAGATTAATGTCAAATTCCGCAACTTATATTTGGGGAGATTTACTCTTAGGGTTCAGCTGGAGTTGGTTAGCCGGTTCAATTTATTGGGGCTGGTTGCGTTGGGAACCGTTATGGCATTTGCCAGTAGAGTCAATCGCGCTACCATTTGCTTGTTGGTGTCTAATGCGGAATTGGGGCAAAGTCGGTAACTGGTTTTATTTCGGTTCTTTACTGGGTACAGCTTTAACCGACGTGTATTTTTATCTAGTAGACTTGATGCCCTATTGGCGGCAAATCATGCGTGTCGAATCAGCTTTAGCATCACCAATATTACATAGTGCTGTAGCGCAAGTACAAACACCTTGGGGACAAACTTGGGCGTTAATTCTCGCGGTAGTTTTGTTGATTGCTGGCGTTTTGCCTTTAATTAAACGCCAACGGCATTGGTACGCCTTTAGTGGAGCGGTGCTAAGTACAATTTTGGTAGATAGCTTATTTCTGCTAGCTGCCGTTGCGTCTTAAACCAGACTTACGCCAAAACCCTCTACAACTCTTATTCCTTGGGTACTTGGCGTCCTTCTCCGATAGGAGAAGGAGAAGGACACGAAGGAATAACAGTTGCAGAGAGTTTTTGCGTAAGTCCTAAAACCAGTCATAACATGCGAGTTGTAATCATCACAGGTGGCAGTAGTGGCATCGGACGTGGCATTGCGGAAGCTTTTGTTAAAGAAGATGCTCATGTTGTGATTATTGGACGAAATGAACAAAAGCTCAAATCTACAGCGCAAGCAATTGGTTTGAATTGCGTGTGGCAACAAGCAGATGTCAGCAAGCGAAACGAAGTTACTGAAGTTGTTAATTTTGTTGTTCAGCAATACGGCAATATTGATGTATTGGTCAACGCCGCAGGCTTTCCGCGTTGGTTGACAACCAGTACGCCGTTAGACGAAGCCGAACAACTTTGGGATGAGGTGATAAATACTAATCTCAAAGGTACTTTTTTGATGGCAATGGCGGTTGCCCCTCATTTGACCAAACCGGGAGGTCGCATAATTAACATCAGCACTAATGCTGCGTTTACGGGAGGAAACCGACCGGGTTATTTAGGCTATACGTCAGCCAAAGCAGGCGTACATGGATTAACTTATGCTCTAGCACGCGAACTCAGTCCCCAAGGAATTACGGTTAATGCTGTTGCTCCTGGTTATATTGAAAACACCGCTATTACAAACCAGTGGTCTGAAGAAATCGTTGAGTCAATTGTCAACCAAACCCCTGTAGGTCGATCTGGGAATGTTGGGGATGTTGTAGCGGCAGTTCTATTTTTATCTTCACAAAAAGCCTCATTTATCACAGGTGAAGTGCTAAACGTTAATGGTGGCTTACTTTTTGGGCGTTAAAGCTTTGCTTGACGCGTATACGCGCTCTCAAAAACGGTGTTGCACCAAGCCAAAAAGAATAGGTATTTTTGCTTTATTATTTGATAATTTTTAGTAAAAGTACAACCAATGGCAGTGGCAGTAAATATTGTGGATATTAATACGCTGTATATTAGTTTCTGATGACTGCTGTGTTGATTAAGTTATGAGCATAGGATTGAGGATTGTCTTTTGTCGTTCTGTGACGAATGACGAGCGATCGCTCTGGCGTGCTCTGAGCTTAAAACTTTTATTTCAGTTTGATAGAGAGGTAAAAAATTGTGAAAGGATTGGTGCGTTTATTAACAGTGTTTAGCTTGTTGCTTGGCTGCTGGGGATGGTTGGGAACAACTCAGATAGCCCAAGCTAGCAATATCAATGGTGTCAGTTTGCAATTTGTGCCAGTTCTTGCAGTTGAGTTCACTCAACCAACGCAAAACAGGGCAGACCAAAAACTAGCAACGGAATTTGGGAAAAAACTTGACTTAAATAACACCAACGTGCGAGCTTTTCAGCAATATCCAGGACTGTATCCTACCCTCGCCAGGAAAATCATCGAAAATGCTCCTTACCAGCAGCTAGATGATGTGTTCAACATTCCCGGATTAAGCGATCGCCAAAAACAAATCCTGCAAGCCAACCTAGATCACTTTACCGTGACCGAGCAGGAAGCCGTCTTCAACGAAGGAGACGATCGCTTTAACAACGGCATCTACAGATAAAGACTGGGGACTGGGGACTGGGGACTAGGAGGACAAGGGGAGGACACAGCGAGTGCGGGGGTTCCCCCCGTTAAGGAACGTGTCCGTGGACAAGGAGGACAAGGGGACAAGGGAGACAAGATGAATTTTCTTCTCCTTTATCTCCCCCATCCCCCTTGTCTCCCCCATCTCCCCCATCCCCCTTGTCTCCCCCATCTCCCCCCTCTCCCTTGTCCCCCCATCTCCCCACTCCCCCACTCCCCCCATCCCCAACCTTGTCCGCGTGCTAAATATCAACAGCCAATTTGATGTCTTAGTAGTCGGTGCTGGTGCTGCTGGATTATACACGGCACTTTGTTTGCCAGAGCACTTACAAGTCGGCTTGATTACTAAAGAAACAGTTTCTTTGTCCGCTAGTGATTGGGCACAAGGAGGTATTGCTGCGGCGATCGCTCCGGAAGATTCTGCTTACCTGCACATTGAAGATACTTTACGCGCAGGTGCTGGTTTGTGCGACCCCCAAGCGGTAGAATTCCTCGCCGAACACGCCAAAAGTTGCATTCAATCTTTAGTAAATTTGGGAGTAGCTTTTGACCGTCATAATAATGAGTTAGCTTTAACTTTAGAAGCTGCCCATTCTCGGCATCGGGTTCTTCACGCTGCCGATACTACAGGTAGGGAAGTAACTACTACTCTTACCGCTCAAGTATTGCGACGCCCAAATATTCAAGTAATTCAGCAAGCTTTGGCGCTATCGTTGTGGCTGGAACCCGAAAGCGGAAGATGTCAGGGAATTAGTCTGTTTTATCAAGGTAAAATTACCTGGATACGAGCCGACGCAGTAGTTTTGGCAACAGGTGGTGGCGGTCAAGTTTTTGCCCAAACCACTAACCCAGCGGTGAGTACCGGCGATGGAGTAGCGATCGCTTGGCGTGCTGGAGCAATTTTGCGAGACTTAGAATTTGTCCAATTTCACCCGACTGCTTTAACTAAACCTGGTGCTGATCGCTTTCTCATTAGTGAAGCTGTGCGCGGCGAAGGCGCACATCTAGTAGATAATGAAGGGCGACGCTTTGCCTTTGACTACCACCCGGCTGGTGAACTCGCTCCTAGAGATGTCGTCAGTCGAGCCATTTTCAGCCACTTGCAAGCCACTTCTAGCGACCTGGCAACTGCTCATGTATGGTTAGATATGCGCCCGATCCCTGTTGACAAGATTCGTTACCGCTTCCCCAACATTGTTAAAGTTTGTCAGCATTGGGGTATTGATGTCTTCTCGCAATTGATTCCCGTTGCCCCAGCTGCTCATTACTGGATGGGTGGTATTTTCGCGGATCTGATGAATCAAACAAATATTCCCGGTTTGTATGCGGTGGGGGAAACTGCCAGTACCGGCGTACATGGAGCGAATCGTCTGGCAAGTAATTCCCTACTCGAATGTATTGTGTTTGGCGCACAAATGGCTAATCTGAAGTCAGAAGTCACAAGTCACAAGGATATCAAAGAATCTGAATTTACACTTTCTCCTTCTGAGTTTATCCTTTCTGAAGGTGAGTGGAACAACGAAGAAGCACAGCTAGAAGCACTACGACAGAAGTTACCGCGTTTAGTCTGGGAAAGTGCTGGTATTTGTCGTCAACAATCAAGTTTAGAGCAAGCGATCGCTACTATTGAATCTTGGCAACAAGATTTTGCTGCTTTGAAACTGAGCCAATTTTTACTTACATTACGTCCAACACAACCAGCTAGTTTCACTTTACCCGACGTTGAAAGGCAGTTGCGACTCTGGGCTGAAACCCGCAATTTATTAGATGTAGCTTATTTAATTCTTAAAAGCGCTGCTTTCAGAACCGAAAGTCGTGGTGGACACTTTCGTTTAGATTATCCTCAAACCGCTCTCGATTGGCAGGCACACACACTAGTACAAATAAACTACTGGAATAAAAGTCCGATTATTAGCAACTCACAATTTTGATGATCGAACAATATGCATGAGGCGTAGAAAAAAGCAACTTAATTTTGTTGTAAATTTTTAATTTGGGAAATTTTTAATTTCTTAACGTGTGCCAGTACCATGTTGACTATCAGGACTACCATTATTTGGCGGTTCGTAAATATCGCTACTTGATTCAGTATTTAAGTTTGTAGTATTTAATGTCTGAGAATTGCTCTCAATTACCTTAACACTATTAACAGCCAAACTGCTCAAAACTCCTGTTGCATCGGCAACTTTGGGGATTATTAAAGCAGAGCCAATACAAAATACTACAGCACTAGTAATTCTTAAACTTGTTTCTATTTGTCTCGGTATATTCCCGTGCATTTTGATTTAATCCTGTTTTTTATTATCTTCAGTAGTGTGATTAATTTTTTCGGAAAATAACTAAATTTTTATTTGCTATATATAAAGAAAAAGCCGCGAGTAGCTGACTGTTTAACTTCAAATATTCTTAACATTTAATAAATATTCGCAAACTCATGCTTTTGACATCAGCCAAAAGTTATATATATTTACAACTCTTTACTTTACTGATAGTGGTCTTGACATCAACCAAAAGATATATATATTTACAAACATTTAATTGTTAATGTGTATTTTTTTGACAAAATTTTAATATTCTCCGAGCAAGCACTGTTGACTGTAACACAAAATCGTCCATTGGGCATTGGGGAATGGGCTTTTTGAAGAGGGGAAAAGGGTAAAGGGTAAAGGGGAGCCAGTCGCTTGGGGAGGCAGTGCGTTGCGGAGCGCTAGTTTCGTGCGGAGGTTTCCGAGGCAGCGCGTTGCGCGGGTTAAGCGCGTTGTAGCGACTGCCGTTCCGTTGAGGCATCTGGCGTTGAGGTCACGAACGTTGAAGCACCTGCCGTCGGGGATGCCGACTTGGGCGAACTGGCGTGAAAGGGAAAGAATTATTACCAATGCCCCATGCCCGCTTGCCCCATGCCCCATGACGGCAGGTGCTTCAAGCCGGGGAACCCGTCCAACGCACTGCCTCCCCCATGCCCCATGCCCAATGCCCCATGCCCAATGCCCCATTCCCCATTACGCAAATTCATAGCGGTTTTTACCTAAGTGCTTGGCACGATACATCGCGGTATCTGCTTGTTTAACCAAGCTTTCGCAGTCGTGGCTGTTAATTGGATAGATACTGATGCCAATACTGGCGGAGACTCTGGTAGTATATTCGTCGAAAACAATTGGCTCAGTAATGGTTGTGAGAATTTTTTCGGCGACTCTTGCTGCAACTTTCGTATTGGGAATTGCGCGTAAAATCACGGTAAATTCATCGCCACCCAAACGGGAAACGGTATCAGTGCCGCGCAAAGAGTTGTTCAGCCGTTGGGCAATCGTCACCAACACGCGATCGCCGATCTCGTGTCCAAAAGTATCATTAACTTGCTTAAAGCCATCTAAATCAATAAACAGTAGTGCTAGTAACAAATTGTTGGTTTGTGCCCACCCTAGCGACTCGTGAAGTTGTTCGGCGAAAGATTTGCGATTGGGTAGACCGGTGAGGGGATCGTGATAAGCAAGATAACGCATCTGGTCTTCTTTGCGTTTTAATTCATCGTTTGATTGGAATAACTTATCAGCTCTGTCCTGGAGTTGTTTTTCTTTGCGTTTTAATTCATCGTTTGATTGGGATAACTCAGCAGCAGTGTCCTGGAGTTGTTTTTCAAACAGCTTGCGTTGCGTAATATCACGAATGACTCCAACTAAAAAGAAATTACCAGCGGCATCTTTGTGAAGCGATCGCTTAGTAGCAATCAGATGAGTCTTACCAAAAGCATCAGTAAATTCTTCTTCATTTTCTTGGGGTTCTTGACTGCAAAGCACCAGATTATCATGTTGGCGAAAAACATCAGCTTCATCTTTCGGGAAAAAGTCATAGTCTGACTTTTCAATTAACATAGTTTTCGGATAACCGATAAATTGACAATATGCCTCATTTAAAACAATCCATTGATGTTTTTCATTTTTGACAAAAATTGGGTCAGGAATCGTATTAATCACTTGTCCTAAAAAGTCTTTAGAGCGCTTTAACTCTTCTTGCATGTGGGCAAGTTGATAAGTCAGCACAACAGCTGAACTGCAAAAGGTAAGCAACCCAGGTAAGATTGGTATCCACCAACCATCAAGAAAAGCAATATAAGCATAACCAGTTAGTAGCAAACAACAAAAAACTATACTTAAGGCACTAATACAAGGGCGTTGTATTCGCCGTCTGGTAGCAACTCCCAAATAAGCCCAAGCGAAAATCCACAAACATTCGATTTCATCAGACCAAACTTTTAGTAAAGGTCGTCCTTTTAGGGCGGCTGCGATCAACTCACTGATAAAATAGGCTTGTAATTCGATGCCAGCTACAGGTTGAACCGTCCCTAACAAACGGCTGGAGTACGGTATTAATACATAATCTGGGAGACTCGGCGCAGTCGAACCAATTAGCACAATTGAATCGCTAATCCAGTCTTCTCGTACTCGGTTAGCTAGCACATCAATGAGAGAAACCTGACGAAAAGGACAGGATTCTTGCAAGTTTTTGCAGGCTGGTTTGGGAAAGTTAGACAAAATTTGGTAGCCTCTAGCATCAGCTTCTACATAAGCACCATGATTCGCTTCAAAACGATGAAACACCGCTTTACCCAACTGCAAATACTTATGATTGCTGGCTGCTTTTTTGGGAGTAATACCCTCGTTTTTTAAATATAGTAAAGCCAGCTTCAATGCAAAACTTTCATGTGATTTACTATTGATGTCGTGCGAATACAACAAGCTGCGACGTATTTTGCCATCACCATCTAACACCACATTATTAAAACCAACTTGATCGCGATCGCTTAGTTCTCGTGGTGCGGAAACAATAGTATTTTTATTATGTCCCAGTAATTCAATGCCAACCAAGTTTGGCATCGACTTGTAAGCCTCAACTAGATTAGAATGTCCTGGCTCAACTGGCAAATCTCGATATATATCTAAACCAATAGCACGAGGTTTGTGGACTTTTAGTTTCTCTAACACCGAAGCGATCGCTTTATCTGGAATAGGCCAAGAACCCACCTGGCGCAAAGAAGCTTCATCAATCGCTACAATAGTAATATGGTTTTCTGACGCTTCATCTGGACGTAAGCGGAAAAATTGATCCAAGGCTGCCCACTCTAAGGATTGCAATAACCCGAAAGACCGCAAAATTAAGATGCAGACTGCTACGCAGAAGGCAGTAATCAATTCCCTGTATTTTCGACCAAGCGTTTTTTTGCGTTTAAATAGTAACTTCAAAAAACGCTTGCCTAGCTGCTTACTCATTCCCATTACCTAATTGGGACAAATATTCTCTCTTGACTGTAGTTATAAGCTACCTAATATATGTAGCTTACACACAAGTCAATTATGCTTTTTCAAAAAGACAACACGCTTATGTTTTACCATTCAATTATGCAACCATCACGCATAGTAACGCTGGCTTTGATAACAATTCCGTTTTTTCAGTATAAATACTTAAAAAATAAATCAAAACAAACACAAAAAAGTCAACTAAAAGCAAATATAGAGGTTGCATTCAGTTGACTTTTTCAGGTGAAACCAAATCACCGAAAATAAACTTGTCGAAACAATTACCTAAAATACTTGAAATTCGTCGAACCTGTGTAACCAGAATTTGTTGCTAGTTCCTGCAAGTTTTGCACTCCTGCATAGCTTTTACCATTGATGATCCAAGTAGGGAAACTTTCAACTTTAGCGGCTTTACACAATTCTGGTTTACCTTTTGGGCTATCGCCAGCACATTCAACTTTGACATTATTGGTCTCGATTTCTTTGTAAGCTTCTTTACCAAAAAGTAGCTTCTGTTCGTGGCAGTGAGGACACCAATAAGCAACGTATTCTTTAGCACCTATTTTCGCCAAATGGCGTGCAAGCGCTAATTCTGATTCACCAGATTTGGTGGTAATTTCCCAACCGAATTCGGGATTGGGCGCTACTGTTGGTGTAAAGCTAATTTGTACAGGTTTGCCGTCAGTTGATTCAGCGATCGCACCCGATGGATTGACACCAGCATAAACGCCTAAAGTGCCAATTAGCGTCACCATGCCAACAATAATTGCCGTAAAAAATATTTGCCCCAAATCTTCCCAAACATGACCGATAAGCGTCAGCACCAAAAGACTCAGAGAAAATAAAGCTGAACCAATACAGTAAGGACAAAAAGCTTTAAGTTGGAAGAAAAGCACGTACATTAAGTACCCGCTGAAAACTGTCATGGCGATCGCCCCAGCCAGCAGCAGCAACCATGTGACATTTTCCAGCTTTTGACGCTTGTCCTTATTTTCCTTACTTTCAGCTCCTTTAATTGCCAAGGGAGCCAAAGCAAATACAATCATGCTAGTGTATGCCAAAAATCCAAACAAGGCTAATGGCTGACCAAAAACTGTTCCCCAAGGACTAGAAAGAACATCATTACAGCCTTTAACACCAGCCTGTGCCACACAATTGGCATTGCCTCCGGTTAACTTTTCAAACGTGAGATAAGCTGTGGTCAAGGCACCACATGCAGCGATCGCGGCAATCAAGATACGCGACCATCTTTGAATCCAAGGTGTAGAACGACGGCGAATCATAACCTAAACAACGGTGAATGGGCATTGGGAATAGGGCATTGGGCAATGGGCAATGGGCAATGGGCAATGGGAATTAAAGAAGTTCGGTGATGCGCGAGTGCGTGAATAAATACGATTCTTTCCATGCCCCATGCCCCATGCCCCATGCCCCATTCCCCATTACCCAATTAAAATTGATTTTTTTTCAGCCTTAGAGTTCCAACTTTGATGTGCGGCTTCGACAAATTGACTTACGCGAATCGGGTCAATTGGTTGCTCGATACGACCGTGGCGTTTTAGAGAACTGGAAACAATCACACCATCTGCTGCCTGCAACAGTGTAGCAATATTTTCCCAACTCGCCCCACTACCGATAAATACCGGGGTGTCATTTGCTGCACCCGAAGCTAATTCTAAATCTTCTTCGTTCGGAGGACTACCAGTAGCCCAACCGGACAAAATCACGGCGTCTGCCAAACCCCTCTCAATTGTATCTTTGACGGCGACGGTGAGATTTGGGGAACTTAAAGGACGGGCGTGTTTGACCAACACATCAGCAAAAATTTTCACATCGCTGCCTAACTCCCGTCGATAGCGCAATAATTGATGTGCTTCACCTTCAATTAATCCTTGATCGGTTGCCATTACGCCTGTGAGGACGTTGACGCGGATAAATTGCGCCCGGACACAGGTGGCGATCGCCATCGCACTTAATGCATCATTCCGCAAAACATTTAACCCGATAGGCAGCGTCACCAAATTTTGTATCCGCTGCACCACCACAGTCATGGCACTTACAACCGCCGGATCTACTTTATTTTTGGTAAACGGCGCATCGAAAAAGTTTTCTACAATAATCCCGTCAACGCCTCCACTCGCCAAGGCTGTTGCTTCTTGTTCGGCGCGGTCTATCACCGCTTTTAGGCTACCTCCCCAACGAGGGGAAGTCAGCAGCGGTAGTAGGTGAACTACGCCAATAATCGGTGTTTTGGTTTTAAATAGCTGATATAAGTCCACGTCTTTAACCCGCTTTGCGGAGTCCAAAGTCAAAAGTCTATCGGGAATAGGGCATGGGGCATGGGGCATGGGGCATGGGGCATCGGGCATTGGGCATGGGGCATCGGGCATCGGGCAAGCGTCATTTGTGAAATACGCGATCGCTTCTTTTTATTCCCATTGCCCATTGCCCATTGCCCATTGCCCATTGCCCATTGCCCATTGCCCATTGCCCAATGCCCAATGCCCTATGCCCATTAACTCATTACCAATGACTGATGACAAATTTGTTTAAAACAGTTTGTTTTACTGCCTCCCCCTTTAGATGGAAATTGCCGTAAAACATTCCATAAGATATGTTAAGATAAAAACTGGCTACAAGAGGAGTTTGCCACTCACAAAACGCGAGGCACTTTCTTTGTAGTTTGGGTCTTTTGCCTCCAGAACCACCGGAAGGCAATACCTGAGCGCAAGGTGAGCTTACCGTACAGGCGTAGTCGCGAGTTGCGATTTACCAAAGGGCGAGCGACTTCTCACAACCAGCCCTTAGGGCGGCTTCCCGATGGGTAAATTAACAACCCACACCCTGCGGTAGTGTAAAATACAACAGGTTATTTGTTAAAATATATTAAAAGTGTTCTATTTATCCGAAGACACTTTAGTTAGACCCTGGGAAACAGATTAATAAGAATATCATAGCACGAGCTCTATTTACTAATTAGAGTCACAGTGCGTGCGGGCATTTGAGTGCGTCAATCGCCTTTACAAGTGTCCCGTGATTAGGGTGCGTATGACTAAGAACTCACAAAACGCGATCTAGTAGTTGAGTCTTGAACAAACAAAGAAGATTTTTTATAATATGGGTGATAAGCCAACAATTGCAATTTCTCACCTGGGCTGCGAGAAAAATCGAATTGATACAGAACACATGTTAGGACTGCTGGTAGAAGCAGGCTATGGTGTAGATAGTAATGAAGATTTAGCAGATTACGTTATTGTCAATACTTGTAGTTTTATTGAAGCGGCTAGAGAAGAATCGGTAAAGACATTAGTAGAACTGGCGGAAGCGAATAAAAAAATCGTGATCGCAGGCTGTATGGCGCAGCACTTTCAAGCGGAGTTATTGTCAGAGTTGCCAGAAGCAGTAGCGGTAGTAGGTACTGGCGATTATCACAAAATAGTTGATGTTATAGAGCGCGTACAATCCGGAGAACGAGTCAAGCTTGTTAGTGCCGAACCGACCTATATTGCTGATGAAACCACACCGCGCTATCGGACGACAAGCGAGGGTGTAGCCTACCTGCGGGTAGCCGAAGGATGTGATTATCGTTGTGCGTTTTGTATCATTCCTTATCTACGGGGAAATCAGCGATCGCGTACTATCGAATCGATTGTCACTGAAGCGCAACAGCTAGCGAGTCAAGGTGTAAAAGAAATAATTTTAATTTCCCAAATCACCACCAATTATGGATTAGATATCTACGGCGAGCCAAAATTAGCCGAATTACTTCGCGCTTTGGCAAAAGTAGATGTACCGTGGATAAGGATGCATTACGCTTATCCCACCGGACTGACTCCAGAAGTGATTAAGGCGATAAAAGAAACACCTAACGTGTTACCTTACTTAGATTTGCCCTTGCAACATTCCCATCCAGAAGTTCTGCGTGCCATGAACCGTCCTTGGCAAGGACGGGTAAATGATGGGATTATTGAGCGCATTAAAACCGCGCTACCAGATGCAGTACTGCGGACAACATTTATAGTTGGCTATCCTGGGGAAACACAAGAGCATTTCGAGCATCTGCTACAGTTCGTCCAGCGACATGAATTCGATCATCTTGGTGTCTTCACCTTTTCCCCAGAGTCAGGAACTCCTGCTTATAACTTACCAAATCAATTGCCCCAAGAAGTGATAAAAGAACGCTGGCATCAATTAATGGCACTTCAAAAACCGATTTCTTGGAAAAAGAATCAACAGGAAGTAGGCAAAGTTGTTGATGTGCTGATTGAGCAAGAAAATCCGAAAACTGGAGTATTAATTGGTCGTTCTGGAAGATTTTCTCCAGATGTCGATGGACAGGTATATGTAAAAGGCGAAGCGAAGCTAGGAGAGATTTTCCCAGTCGCAATCCACAGCGCTAAAACATATTCCCTCTCTGGTCAAGTTGTCAATACTAACAAGCTAACTGTCGGTTAAAGAGTCCAAATCAAAATAAATCTTAGGAGAATTAATGAATCTTTTTGCAGAATTAGGTATTTCTACAGAACGCGCTGAACAACTAGAAAAACTAGGTTTCACTACACCAACCAATATTCAAACGCAAGCAATTCCTCAACTATTAGCCGGTCGTGATGTCGTCGGTCAATCTCAAACAGGAACAGGCAAAACCGCAGCATTTTCCCTGCCAATTTTAGAACAGCTAGATGTTAATCACAGAGCCGTGCAAGCTCTGGTTTTGACTCCAACTCGTGAATTAGCAATGCAAGTTCACGACGCGATTGAGCAATTTATTGGTAATGACCCATTGCGCGTGTTGGCAATTTATGGCGGTCAATCAATTGAGCGCCAAATTTCCCAACTCAAGCGGGGTGTTCACATGGTCGTAGGTACACCAGGACGTGTGATCGACTTGCTTGATCGCGGCTGTTTAAAGCTCGATAGTGTCAAGTGGTTTGTCTTAGATGAAGCCGATGAAATGTTGAGCATGGGCTTTATTGATGATGTAGAAAAAATTCTCTCACAAGCACCCAAAGAACGACAAACAGCTTTATTTTCGGCGACAATGCCGCCTTCGATTCGCTCGTTGGTAAACCGATTTTTAGTATCGCCTGCGACAGTCACAGTCGAACAGCCAAAAGCCGCACCAAATAAAATCAATCAAGTAGCTTACTTGATTCCCCGTCATTGGACAAAAGCTAAAGCTTTACAACCGATTCTGGAAATGGAAGATCCAGAAACAGCTTTAATTTTTGTTCGCACTCGACGCACAGCCGCAGAACTCACCAGTCAATTGCAAGGAGCAGGTCACAGTGTCGATGAATACCACGGTGACTTGTCGCAACAAGCGCGGGAACGTTTATTAACTAGGTTCCGCAATCGTCAGGTGCGCTGGGTGGTAGCAACTGATATAGCGGCACGCGGTTTAGATGTCGATCAACTATCGCACGTCATCAACTTCGACTTACCCGATAGCCCAGAAACCTACGTCCACAGAATTGGTCGGACAGGTCGCGCCGGTAAAGAAGGAACCGCAATATCTTTAGTGCAGCCGTTTGAAAGACGCAAGCAGCAAGGTTTTGAGCGCCATGTACGCCAAAGCTGGCACGTATTAACGATTCCCACACGCGCTCAAATTGAAGCGCGACACATCGACAAATTGCAAGAACAAGTGCGGGAAGCCTTAGCTGGCGAGCGTTTGGCTTCATTTTTGCCGATTGTCAGCGAATTAATTGAAAAATACGATCCGCAAGCGATCGCAGCTGCTGCATTGCAAATCGCTTACGATGAAACTCGTCCCGCTTGGCTGCAACAATCAGAAGCTGACATTCCTTCTGAAGATATGTCCACTCCCAAGCCGAAGTTGGTTAAGCGTCGTGAAGGTTCGAGCGATGCCTTCGGCGGTTCGCGAAGCGACCATCGCCCGCGTACTTCTTGGAATAAATCTGATGGTAACACTGAAGAAGAAAGACGCGGTACTCCCAAGCCCAAACCTCGCATCACCCGTCGCAGTGATGTTTCGATGACACCGAAAAAGCTTGGTTCACCTACTGCTAGAGAATCTGCTTCTTAATTAAAAGTTAGGAGTTAAAAGTTAGGAGTTAGGAGTTAGGAGTTAGGAGTTAGGAGTTAGGAATATAACTCTTAACTCTTAACTATTAATGATGGGGACAGAAGCATTCTCGGTGGTTTTATGTTTACTATTACAGACTTAGAGCAACTGCAAGCCGAACATCCAGAATGGCAGATGGAACTGGTTGATGGGAGTATGTTGGTTATGGGTCCATCTGATTACGAATCTGAAGAAATTGGTGCAGAGTTAATAAGATTACTTGCTAACTGGGTGCGTCCACGTAAATTAGGACGAGTTACTGGTTCTTCGGCTGGTTTTATTTTGCCAAGCTTAGAAGACGTAGAAGCTGATAAATTAAAGAGAAATTTACGCGCTCCGGATGTATCTTTTGTTCGTGCCGATCGCCTGAAAAGAACTAAGCGCGATTTTGTGGAATTAGTACCAGACTTGATGGTTGAAGTCAAATCTAAAAGCGACCGCATCAAAACGCTACAAGAAAAGATTCAACTATTTCTGCAACTTGGATCGACTGTGGGTATCTTAATTGACCCTGACGAATTGACTTTAACAGTTTACCGACTTAACCAAGAACCGATAGTTTTACAAGATAACGGTAAGCTGACTTTACCAGATTTATTACCGGGTTGGGAGCTAACAGTATCAGAACTGTGGCCCCCTGTGTTTGAATAATTAAGAAGCGTTTTTAAACGCAGAGGGACGCTAAGGTAAGCGCAGAGGGTCGCAGAGTTTTCGTTACTTAGTGCAGCCAAGGACGGGTAACTTCGTCTAACTGGGCAATATCATCATCAGTTAGTTGCCAGTTCAAAGCGCCGGCGTTTTGTTGTACTTGTTGAGCGGTTTTTGCTCCAGCAATCGGGATTGTGTTTCCTTGAACAATTAACCAGTTGAGAGCAACTTGAGCGGGAGTACGATCGCGTTTTTCGCCAATAGTGCGTAGCAAAGATATCACGGGTGCAATTTTCTCCAAGCCTTGCTTACTAAATCGCGGGTCAATCTTCCTCGCACCGTTGGGAGTTTCCGCGCTATCAGTTGCGTACTTACCTGTGAGTAACCCCTGCGCTAAAGGACTGTATGCCAAGATTGTCACACCCAACTCACGGGCAGCGGCAAAAATGCCATTAGTTTCGATTTGCCGCGTCAGCAAAGAGTAGCGTACCTGATTCGCAGCCAATGGCACACCGCGTCTAGCCAAGATATCGTGCGCTTCTCGCATTTGTTCTGCCGAGTAATTACTTACACCAACTGTAGCGATTCTGCCGCGCTGTACTTCATCTGCAAGGGCATTCATCAGAGTTTGTTGACTCATAAAAAAGGCAAAGGGCCAATGCACTTGATACAAAGCAACTCGCTCGACTCGCAAGCGTTTGAGGCTGGCTGTTAAGGCATCGGCAACTGATTGAGATGTAAATCGCCAAGGTGCGGGACCGTATTTAGTCGCAATTTGCACTGGTTGGGAAGTCTGTTGCATGAATTGCCCCAAGAATTCTTCACTCATTCCCAAGCCGTAAACTTCGGCAGTATCAAAGAAAGTGACACCTGTTTCTAGTGCTGCGATGAAGGCTTCTTTGAGTTGTTCGGAATTGTAGTCTTTGCCATAATTCCAAAAAAGTTTATCACCCCAAGCCCAAGTGCCGATGCAAAGAGGTGCTACAGTCGGTCCGTTTTGTCCTAATGTGATGGTTGTCACTTTTTTTAGAAGGTAGAGGTTAGTAAGAAAAATGAATGATATTTAACCTTTTATCTTTTTTCATCTACCCTACTGAGGTTTATCCTGGAAAATAAATAAAAAAATCCGATTAATCTCGAAAAAGAATATGGCAAGCGGTGATTTATCTGATTCTGGGTCAGCTTTTGTGAGTGTCCCGCGAATCAAAGTTTTGACGATGTTTCGGCTGGGCTTATTTCAGATGGCTTTGGGTATTATGTCGATTCTCACTTTGGGAGTGCTGAATCGAGTGATGATTGAAGAGTTGAAGGTGCCGGCGTTAATTGCAGCTGGGGCGATCGCTATGCATCAATTTGTCTCACCGACGCGAGTCTGGTTTGGACAAATATCAGATTCTAAATTGTTGTTTGGCTATCACCGTACTGGTTATATCTGGCTGGGTGCGGTTTTGTTTGCGATCGCTTCTTTTTTAGCGGTACAAGTCGTTTGGCAACTCGGTTTCAGTTTGCAAGCGGGAATTTGGACAACTCAAACTACAATTTGGGCAGTATTTCTCGCTTTTATCTTCGCACTCTACGGTTTGGCGATCGGTTTGAGTTCCACACCTTTCGCAGCGCTGTTAGTTGATGTTTCTGATGAAGACAATCGCTCAAAATTAGTCGGGGTTGTTTGGTCAATGCTGATGGTGGGTATCATTGTCGGGGCAATTATTAGCAGCGGCTTACTCAAACAAATTGCTTTAAACGCACCGTTAGATGTACTGCAATCGCAAATTAACCGTTTGTTTTTAATCGTACCCGCAATTGTCGTCGGATTGTGCATTGGCGCGACAGTTGGCGTAGAAAAAAAATATTCTCAGTATACTACTCGTTCGACGGTAGTTGAGCGCGAAGATAAAATTACTTTGGGCAAAGCGCTGCGAGTGCTAACAGCGAGTCGGCAAACTGGGATATTTTTCAGCTTTTTGCTATTAATGACCATCAGCTTGTTTTTGCAAGATGCAGTTTTGGAACCTTACGGTGGTCAAGTGTTTAAGATGACGATCGCCGAAACAACAAAGCTGAATGCTTTCTTTGGTACGGGTACGCTGGTTGGTTTGAGTATCACCGGCTTTTTGATTGCCCCGCGTTTGGGAAAGAAAAACACCACCAAGCTGGGATGTGTGGGGGTAGCGATATGTTCGCTGTTGATTATTTTGGCGGGGGTGACTGCTAATCCGAAGCTGTTGCAATTGAGTTTAATTTTGTTTGGTTTTGCTTCTGGTGTGACGACAACCGGAGCGTTAAGCTTGATGCTAGACCTCACAGCCGTGGAAACTGCGGGGACATTTATCGGTGCTTGGGGATTAGCGCAAGCAATGGCGAAAGCACTTGCTACAGTATGTGGTGGTGGGTTGTTGAATTTGGGGAAAGCTTTTTTCACAACACCGATTCAAGCTTACGGATTAGTGTTTGCCACGCAAGCTGTAGGTATTTTGCTGGCGCTGTGGTTTTTAAGTCAAGTGAATGTCAGAGAATTTCAGAATAACGCCAAGCAAGCGATCGCCTCTATTATGTCAAATGATTTAGATTAGGGAATGGGGCATGGGGCATTGGGCATGGCGCATGGGGCATGGCGCATGGGGCATGGCGCATGGGGCATGGCGCATGGAAAGAATCTCTTATTCCCAATGTTCGCTTTGCCCATTGCCCAATTACCCATGCCCAATGCCCATTGCCCAATGCCCAATGCCCATTGCCCAATGCCCCATGCCCAATTCCCAATTCCCAATTCCCATTTATCAAATGACTGACTTTTGGACAACAATTCTCGAATTTGCCCAAACCACTACCACCAGGGTAGGTAAGCAGCTAATGCTAGATTTTGGGCAGGTGCAAGCTTCGCAAAAAGCTGATGGTACTTTGGTTACGCAAGCTGATAAATGGGCAGATAAGACAATTTGTGATGCGATCGCTTCCACTTTTGCGGGTTATGGTATCCTCAGCGAAGAAGCTGATAAGGTGTTTCCCGCTACAGAGTGGTGCTGGGTAATTGACCCTCTCGACGGCACTACTAACTTTACACGCGGTATTCCTATTTGGTCAATTTCCCTAGGTTTGCTGTATCGAGGTGTACCTATTTTTGGTTATGTATATGTGCCGCCAACAGACCAAGCTTTTCACGGCTTTTGGCAAGGTACATCTGAGTTAACAACACCTACCGGGGCATTTCTCAATCATCATCCCATCCACAGCAGCGTTGATGACCCCAGCAACAATCATTTTTTTAATGTTTGTTCTCGCAGTACAGCAGTTATCCAAGAAGGCTTTCCCTGCAAAATTCGCATGTTAGGCGTTGCTAGCTATAATTTTCTCACCGTGGCGACTGGGGCTGTATTGGGCGGTATGGAAGCGACACCAAAAGTTTGGGATCTTGCCGCCGCTTGGGTAATTGTTCAGGCAGCAGGCGGAAGTTGGGTATCTTTGAAGACAGAGCCGTTTCCTTTATTACCGGGAGAAGATTATAGCGATCGCTCTTTCCCTACTTTAGTTGTCAGTCGTGCAGAATTGCAACCTGTATTTCAACCGTTTGTAGATAAAGTGAAAATTTAAACTCTTAGGTAGTAAGCGCTTAAGCGCTTTAAATTGAGCGATAAATCGCTGACTACGAATAATAGCAAGAAAAAATTTCACGGCTCTTGATATAATTTTTGCGGAGTTTCGTGTTCGGAACTCGAAGTTTCATCTTCGGAAGCTCAAGTTTCATGTTCTGAACTCGAAGTTTCATGTTCAGAAGCTGAAGTTTCGTGTTCGGAACTCGAAGTTTCGTGTTCTGAACTCGAAGTTTCGTGTTCTGAACTCGAAGTTTCATGTTCAGAAGCTGAAGTTTCGTGTTCAGAAGCTGAAGTTTCGTGTTCGGAACTCGAAGTTTCGTGTTCGGAAGCTCAAACAACGAAAACTGCCTGTTTTGCAGAAGGTTGCCGTCTCCTGCTACTAATTATTTTTAGCCTCGGATGAATCAAAATATATTACAGTCACATGATTATTACTCGCTTCCCGCTCGAAAAATACCTATTTAACGAACCGCGAAGACGCGAAGGACACGAAGGAGGAAGAAAAAGAAGATAAGTAATTTTGTAGCGGGAAGGGAGTAGCAGATAGTGGGATATTGCCGACTTATAATTTTCAGTATAAGTCTATACGCCTTATCGTACAGACAAAGGTAAAACATATGCAAATCAAGCAGACAGAGGTGATCATTTCCACGCCGGATGGACAGATGCCGGCTTTCTTATGTACACCTACTGAACCTGACCGCAAGCCAGCCGTCCTCCTTTTCATGGAGGCTTTTGGTTTAACGTCGCACATCCGAGACGTAGCAGCGCGGATTGCCAAGCTCGGTTACGTAGTGCTTGCGCCGGATTTATACTATCGCGAGTTGCCGAACAACAAGTTCGGATACGACGAGGTGGAGCAAGCAATGGCTATGATGTGGCGTCTCGATTTTGGCAAGCCCGTAGAGGAGGATATTCGGGCAGCGCTGGCTTATCTGAAGTCACGACTTGATGTGTACCCAGATAAAGTTGGCGTTACAGGGTTTTGCTTGGGTGGCGGATTGACCTTTCTCACTGCTTGCAAAATGTCGGACGCGATCGCTGCGGCGGCTTTCTTCTATGGTATGGTTTTAGATGAGTGGATCGACGCAGTAAGAAACATTACTGTCCCCGTATACTTATTCTTCGGTGGTGTCGATCCATTCATTCCTCAAGAACGTGTTAAACAAATCGAATCCCGGTTCAAGGAACTCGACAAAGAGTATACCTTGAAGGTTTACAGTGATGCCGACCACGGGTTTTTCTGCAACGAGCGTTCTTCTTACAACCCCTTGGCAGCGGAAAATTCTTGGCGCGAGCTTACAACGTTCTTCGATAAACATTTGCAGGAAGTCGTCTAACAAAACGCTGCACCAAAACGTAGCAATATGCTCGGCTGAGTCTTTGCGTGAGAACACCTGCATCGGTTTTATTGCTGGGAAGTTGATTAAGCTTGGCGACGAGGACACAGCAGTTTATCTTTGTGCCTCATGAGAGTGCAAGCAACCGATGAAATTTAATATTCGCTCAATGCCAATTATTGGTTTAATCACAGCCGAATCCTTGTCTTTGATGGGAAACCAAATTGCGGCGGTTGCAATACCGATATTGGTCTTGCGGTTTACTAATTCTCCTATAGTTACCGGAATTGCCAGCGCAGCTAACATAGTTCCGATTATATTGGCTGCAATTGTGGGTGGGCGAGCTATTGATAGATTCGGTGCGTGGAATATCAGCGTGGCTGCCGATGTGTTGAGTTTTTTATCTGTTCTCGCTTTACCCTTCGCATTCATTTATCTCGATCAAGTTTCCCCATTCTTGATATTTTTGTTGGTATTTTTAGGGGCACTGTTCGATCCTACTGGAATATCAGCTAGACAAACACTCGTACCAAACTTGGCAAAGTTGTCCGGTAAGCCGTTGCCAAAAATCAATTCATGGCGAGGGGGACTTGAAAACGCAGCTGACTTTCTCGGTCCTATAATCGGCGTTGGTTTAATTGGCGTAGCTGGAATCGTTCACACTTTTTTGATTAATGCCGTTACTTTTTTGCTTTGTGCAGGCATATTTGCGATCGCGGTTCCCAGAAAGCAGGAGATCGCATCAATGGGCAATGAAGGTGCTGCACCTACGGGCGTAACTTTTATTTTTAAACACTCTCAACTCAGACCGTTGGCGATCGTCGGTATGGTTGCGAATTTCGCGATTCTGCCATTTTTGGGGTTGCTGCTTCCGGTGTTGACCACACAAAAGTTTCATAGCACAACTTTACTCGGTGTTTGTTTATCAGTTTTTGGGCTGGCAGCAACCGTTGGTGCAGCCTTTTTCTCACGGCTTTCTCATCGCTACTCTCGTTCAGTCATTTATTATGGCGGATTATTAATGACAGGAAGTTCTATGATACTTTGTGCGGTTTCCAGTCAGAAATATCAAGTTATATTTTGTGCGGGTTTGGCTGGATTGTTGCTAGGTGCAGGCAATCCGTTACAGCAAACAATTTTGCAAGAGGAAACACCAAAAGCGATCGCAGGACAAGTATTCACCTCACTAACAGCGATTCACTTTATTGCTGGACTTTTTGGACTGCTGTTAGCAGGCATTTTTACCGAGTTCTCGAATGTTGAGCGGGTGCTTTTGTGCTTTGGCTGTTTGTTGCTAACCTCAGCAATCTTCGGTTGGTTTCGGTTGCCATTGAAACGGTAAGCAACCTTGCAGGAGGCAGGCGTTGCTGTCTGTATTGAACAAGGTGCAAACCGCTATATACTTTATCGTTTATACTTTTTTTATCCTTTATCCTTCATACTTCAGATAACACGCTCGTTTCCCGCATCCCGTGTTTTTCTATGAATACTGTAATTACACCAGAAAAAATCGAATTGCCTCCTGGCGCTGTGTTGAAACTTTTGGGGAACTGGCAAGAGTACCAAAGAATGGTTTTGCAGTTGGGCGATCGCTCAATCCCCCGTATTAAATACCGACCAGGAGAAATTTTGTTGATGGCACCTTTACCTGAACATGGAAGAGATGCAAGCTTGCTCTCCTTGGTGGCGATAACTTTACTTGATTATTTAAATTGCAAATACGACTCATTTACGCCCATAACCATGAGCTTGCCAGAAATAAGTGGTATAGAACCGGACTATTGCTTTTACATTGAAAATTGGAGAGCTGTAGTAGGTAAGAACCGTATCGACTGGGAAAATGACCCGCCACCCGATTTGGTAATTGAAATAGACGTTACTAGTTATAGCGATATTAATGATTATCTCCCTTACAAAGTACCAGAGGTTTGGTTGTTAAAAAATAAGCATTTGTTGGTTTATAAATTTGCCGTTGAAAGTTATGTGCTTGGAGAAAGCAGTTATTTTCCTAATGTGAGAGAAATTGTGCAGCAGTGTTTGCAAATTGCAAATGAGCAAACAACCAGTGAGGCAATTAGGTGGTTAAGGAACTTTTTGCAGTAGACACGGGCGTTGTATTTTGCCGTACTCGGCATAGCCTAAAGCTTTATAGCTTAAGCTTAGTGTATATAGCAGTTCCCATTCAGATGCGGTACAACATTATATCGTCGCGTGTAGGGGCACGGCAAGGCCATTCCCCCCCAAGGGTACCCCCCACAAACAAGAACTGCTCTCTCCGCTTTTTCCCTCCCAAC